>NZ_JBFUKN010000081.1:0-30000 GCF_056400845.1 Mycobacterium sp. P4_H6
CAATCACGCCGAAATCACTCGGGGGTAGGGGCGGACTGGCCGGTCGCGGCGGCGTAACCGCTGCGATAGCCGAAGGTCATGGCCGGGCCCAGCGTGCCGCCCGCGCCGCCGTAGGCCTTGCCGGTCACCCCGGCCATCGCGTTGCCCGCGGCGAACAGCCCGGGGATGACCTTCCCGCTGACATGCAGCACCCGCCCGTCGCGGTCGGTGCGCGGGCCGCCCTTGGTACCCATCGCGCCGACGGCCACCGGCACGGCGTAGAACGGGGCGGTGTCCAGTGGACCCAACGTCTGTAGTGCCGGGGTCGCCGCCGAGGGGTCACCCCAGTACCCGTCGTATGCGCTTGCGCCACGGCCGAAGTCGGGATCGGTCTCGTCGGCGACGTTGGCGTTCCAGGCGTCGACGGTCCGGGTGAGGCCTTCGGGGTCGATGCCGAGTTTGGCGCCCAGGTCATCCAGGGTGGCGGATTCGTGGAACCAGTCCGGCGCAGGCCCGTCGGGATCGACACCGAGGAACCCGTAGCGCTTGAGGTGCTGCGCGTCGAACACGATCCAGGCCGGATCGTTGAGGTAACCGGCCCTGGGGTCCAGGTGATGGAACGGTCCGGCCATCGAGTTGTACTCGCCGGCCTCGTTGAGGAAGCGTTTGCCTGCCCGGTTGACGATGATGCTGCGGGGACGGGTCCGTTCCAACCGGACGCTGCGGCTGCGAGGACGGCCGCCCAGGGTGTCCCCGGGGATCTGCACGATGGGCACCCACCAGGCCTCGCCCATGTTCGCCAGATCGGCGCCGTGCGCCATGGCCATCCGCAGGCCGTCGCCGGTGTTGTTGGGCGGGGAGACCGCACCGCGCATCGGGCCGCGCAGGTAGGCCTCGACAAGCTGGGGATCCCACTCGAATCCGCCGGTGCCCAGGATCACCCCGCGCCGGGCGCGGACCTGGATGTCCTTGCCGTCGTGATTGATCCGCACGCCGGTGATGCCCTCGGCCGATCCGATCAGTTCGACGGCGCGCGCCTCGGTGACCGGGGCGACGCCGAGGTCCAGCAGGCCTTTGAGCAGTCCCGCGACCAGTGCGGTGCCGGCGACGCACGGTTCGGCCAGCGAGTCGTCCACCGTCGCGTGGATGCGCGCCTTGGTCTCGGCGTCGATACCGACATTGCTGAAGTCCAGCGGGAAGGCCGTGATGCGGTCGTGCCATGCGCCCAGGGTGGCCAGATCGAACGGTTTGGCGTTGAGCGACCGGCCGCCGCCGGGACGCCCGCCGGGCAGTTCGGGTTTGTAGTCGGGGAAGCCCTCGGCGATCTCGAACCGCAAATCGCTGTGCTGCTCCAGATAGTCCAGCATGGCCGGGCCGGTCCGCACGAACGTCTCGACCAGTTCCCGGTCCATGGCGCCCAGGGACTGCGCCTCAAGGTATTTCAGCGCATCGTCGACCGACAGTTCGGCGCCGGCAAGCCGGTCGTGGGCGGGTATCCAGGTGATGCCGCCGGATACTGCGGTGGTGCCGCCCACGGTGGCGGCCTTCTCGTACACCGCGACACTGGCGCCGTTGGTGGCGGCGGTGAGCGCCGCGGCCAGTCCGGCGCCGCCGGTGCCGAGGACGACGACGTCGACGTCGGTATGCCAGTGATTCTCTGAATCGGACACTGCCACAGTCCTTCCTGTCAGCTGAGGATGTCGGAGAGTTGCCGGGCCGCGCGGACCACCGCCTCGCGGCCGTTGAGCACGACGTCCTCACGGTGGGAGATGAGGTTGATACAGGTCGGTGGGGACGGGGCGCGGCGACGGACGGGGACGGCCAGGCCGTAGGTGTCCGGTTCGATCTCACCGTGGGTGATGACCCAGCCCTGCTCGCGCGCCTGCCGGACCAGGTCACGCTCGCCCGGCCGCGGTGGCATGCTGGCCAGCAGCGCCACCCCCGCCGCACCGCGTTCCAGCGGATGGCGGCTGCCTTCGTGGAACGACAACTGGTAGAAGACCAGCGTCGGCACGATGACGGCGATGGCGACCTGTTGATCGCCCTCGGCGACCAGAAGCGACACCGTGGTGCCCAGGTCATCGGCGAGCATGCGCAGCGTGGGGACGCTGAGTTGGCGCACGTTGTTGTCGAAGGATGCGCCGAGTACCGCGAGTGCTGCCGCCGGCCGGTATTTGCCGTCGGAGCCCTTCGTGATGAACCGGGCCTGAGCCAGGGTGCTGAGCAGACGGTAGGCGATCGTGCGGTGCACGCCGACGAAGTCGGCGACCTCGGCGGCGGTGACACCCGTGGGCGCACTGGATACCGCCTGTAGCGCGGAAAGTCCCCTGGCCAGAGTCTGTGAACCGGCCGCCGGACGCGCGGGGGTTGCTGCGGCTGTCTGCGGCTCTGAGCTTGGGCCGAGTCCCTTGACAGACGTCATCGTGAGAGTGATGCTCTATAGATAGTGCACATTGGTGTTCGATATTAGCACACATGATTGCTCAATTACGAGAATCAGATTTCCGTTACAGCGGAATCGGTGAGGAGCGGGATGTCCGTCCACGAAAGCGTCTGGAGTGATCTCCAGGGCGTTTCGTTCACCCAGGGCTACCTCGACGCGCGGGGCGTGCGCACCCGCTATCTGCATGCCGGTGACGCAGGCAAGCCGACCCTGGTGCTGCTGCACGGTTCGGGCGGGCACGCCGAGGCCTACGTGCGCAACCTGGAGGCGCACGCCGAGCACTTCTCCACCTGGTCCATCGACATGCTCGGCCACGGCTACACCGACAAACCCGGACATCCGCTCGAGGTCGCGCACTACGTCGATCACCTGCTGGCGGTGTTCGACACCATCGGGGCCGACACGGTGCACCTGTCCGGAGAATCGCTGGGCGGCTGGGTGGCCGCCCGCGCGGCCTCCGATCACCCCGAGCGCATCGAACGACTGGTGCTCAACACCGCGGGTGGGTCACAGGCCGATCCCGAAGTCATGAAGCGCATCATCACGCTGTCCATGGCCGCCGCCGAGAACCCGGACTGGGACACCGTGCAGGCCCGGATCAAATGGCTGATGGCAGACAAGTCCAAGGGTTACGACGATATCGTCGCCAGCCGCCAGAAGGTGTATCAGCAGCCAGGTTTCGTCTCCGCGATGAGCGACATCATGGCGCTGCAGGATCCCGAGATCCGGGCCCGCAACCTGCTCGGGCCCGCCGAGTACGGCGCCATCACGGCGCCCACCCTGGTGCTGTGGACCAGTGACGATCCGACCGCGGACGTCAGCGAGGGCAGGCGCATCTCGGAGATGATCCCGGGTGCGCGCTTCGAGGTCATGCCCGGCTGCGGACATTGGCCGCAGTACGAGGACGCCAAGACCTTCGACCGGCTGCACATCGACTTCCTGCTGGGCAGGTCATGACCGCCCGCCGCGCCACCGAAGAGGTCGACGTCCTGATCGTCGGCGCCGGACCCGTCGGGCTCACACTGGCGAACATCCTTGGCCTCCAGGGTGTTCGGACCGTCATTCTTGAGGAACGCGACACCCTGATCGACTACCCGCGCGGGGTGGGACTCGATGACGAGTCGTTGCGCACCTTCCAGTCGATCGGTCTCGTCGAGCAGATCCTGCCGCATACCGTGCCGAACCAGATCCTGCGTTTCTTCGACGGCAAGCGCCGCCTGCTCGCCGAGATGGCACCGCCGGACGCCCGATTCGGGTGGCCCAAGCGCAACGGGTTCGTCCAGCCGCTCGTCGACGCCGAATTGCTGCGCGGACTCGAACGTTTCGACCACGTCGAGGTGCGGTGGGGCACCCGGATGGAGAACTGCGTCGCCGACGACGACGGTGTCAGCGCCGACCTGATGGCCTCCGGCGATCCGGTCAGCCTGCGCGCGCAGTACGTGATCGGCTGCGACGGTGGGCGCAGCGCCACCCGCCGCCTGATGGGAGTCTCGTTCGAAGGCACCACGTCGGCGACGCGCTGGCTGGTCGTCGACCTTGCCTCCGACCCGCTCGGGCACCCCAACAGCGAGGTCGGTGCCGACCCGCACCGGCCGTATGCGTCCATCTCGATCGCGCACGGAATCCGGCGCTTCGAGTTCATGATTCACGCTGACGAGACCGACGAGCAGGTCGAGAAGCCCGAGTTCATCGCGCGCATGCTGGCGCCGTTCGTGCCGCACCCCGACCGGGTCGACATCATCCGGCACCGGGTCTACACCCATCACTCCCGGATCGCCGGCGCCTTTCGCGCCGGTCGCATGCTGCTGGGCGGGGATGCCGCCCACCTGATGCCGGTCTGGCAGGGCCAGGGCTACAACAGCGGGATCCGCGATGCGGCGAACCTCGGCTGGAAGCTCGCCGCGGTGGTCAACGGCGATGCCGCCGACGGACTGCTGGACAGCTACGACGCCGAGCGCCGCAAGCACGCACGCGCCATGATCGACCTGTCCACCCTGGTGGGCCGGGTCATCTCGCCGACCAACCCGCGCATCGCGACGGTGCGGGACAAGGTGATCCGCGCCGCCTCGGTGGTTCCGACGCTCAAGCGCTACGTGCTGGAGATGCGGTTCAAGCCGATGCCGCGCTACGACACCGGGGCGGTGGTACACACCGAGTCGTCATCGGCGGTACCACCGACGGGCACGCTGTTCATCCAGCCCCACGTGGACACCCGCGACACCCCCAACATCCTGCTCGACGAGGTGCTCGGTACCGGGTTCGCGGTGCTGGCGTGGAACAACAATCCGCGCGCACTGCTCGGCGACGTCACCTTCGCGCGCTGGAAACGGCTGGGCGCGAACCTCATCGAGGCCCGGCCGAACACCCAGCTGCACTGGAAGGGCCATGACGACCCCGACGTCACCATCGTGGGGGACCGCACCGGGGCGCTGAAGAAGTTCTTCGACGCGCATGCCGAGTCCGTGCTGTTCATCCGGCCGGATCGGTGCATCGCGGCAGCCTGTCTGGCCCAGTTGTCCGACGAGACCAGCGCAAGACTCTTCGACGTCCTCTGTCTCACCGCGGGAGGTGAATCCCTTGTCCCACATCGCCCTGTGCTGCATGTCGCACAGCCCCCTGCTTAACCTGCCGGGGCCGTCGGAGGAGCTGCTCGAGGACATCAACGCCCAGCTCGCGCACGCTCGCGCGTTCGTGGCGGATTTCGATCCCGAGCTCGTCGTCATCTTCTCCCCGGATCACTACAACGGCTTCTTCTACCGGCTGATGCCGCCGTTCTGCATCGGTAGCGCCGCCACCGGTGTCGGGGACTACGGCACCTACGCCGGACCTCTCGATGTCCCGGCGGCGGTGGCCGACGGGATGGCTGCCGCGGCATGGGATTCAGGTGTCGACGTAGCGCTGTCGGCGGCCATGGAGGTCGACCACGGCACCGTGCAGCCACTGGAAGTGCTGTTCGGCGATGCGGCCTCGCGACCGGTCATCCCGGTGTTCATCAACTCGGTGGCCACCCCGCTCGGCCCGCTGAAACGCACCCGTGCCCTCGGTGCCGCGATCGGTGTGTATCTGGGCACCCTGGGCAAACGGGTGCTGATCGTGGGATCCGGTGGGTTGTCCCACGATCCGCCGGTGCCGACGCTGGCCACCGCGCCGCCGGCGGCGCTGGCCCGGATCGTCGGCGGGGCGCCGATGTCCCCGGAGGGACGAGCGGCCCGGCAGGAGGCGGTGATCGCCGCCGCGCATGACTTCGCCCACGGACAGAGCCCGCTGCAGCCACTGAACCCGGACTGGGATCACGCACTGCTCGATCTGATCGACACCAACCGGCTGGCCGAAGTGGACGGCTGGACCAACGAATGGATCGCCCGTGAGGCCGGCAATTCGGCCCACGAGATCCGCACCTGGGTGGCGGCCTTCGCCGCGATGGCAGCCCGGGGCAACTACCAGACGCAGCAGCGCTACTACCGCGCTGCTCCAGAGCTGATCGCGGGATTCGCGATTCGGACGGCGGTACCCCAGTGAGCACCCCCTACGACCACACCGTCGACGTTCTGGTCATCGGCTCCGGCGGCGGCGGCATGACCGCCGCGCTGAAGGCCGACGCGGCCGGGCTGTCCACCCTGATCGTGGAGAAGTCACCGAAGTTCGGCGGTTCGACCGCGCTGTCCGGCGGCGGCATCTGGGTACCCGGTGCACCGTCTCAGCGACGTGCCGGCTATCACCCCAATCCCGATGGCGTCTTCGACTATCTCAAGACCATCACCGGCGGGCTGGTCAGCGACGACCGGCTGCGTGCCTATGTCGACGCCGCACCGGAGATGATGGACTTCCTGGAGCGCTCCAGCGACTGGTTCGAATTCGTCTGGAAGCCCGGCTATGCCGACTACTACCCGGAGCTACCCGGCGGATCCGAACGGGGCAGCACCATCAACGTCCCCGAGATCGACCTGCGCAAGCTGGGCGCCGAGGAGCAGAATCTGCTGGCCCCGCTGGCGCTCGCCCCGAAGGGAATCTGGTTCGCGCCCAAGGACCTGCGGCTGTTCTATCAGGTCCGGCAGAACTGGCGGGGCAAGGCGGTGCTGGTGAAGCTGATCTGGCGGATGTTCCGGGCCCGGGTGTTCGGGGACCGGATGGCCGCGATCGGACAGTCGCTGATGGCCCGGATGCGGCTGGCCCTGCAGGAGCACGACATCCCGCTGTGGTTGTCGGCCCCGATGACCGAACTCATCACCGATGTGGACGGCCGGGTCGTCGGTGCCGTCGTCGAGCGCGACGGAAAGCCGATGCGGATCGCCGCCCGCGGCGGTGTGGTGCTGGCCACCGGCGGTTTCGACCACGATATGGAATGGCGCCGCCAGTATCTTCCGCTGCTGGAGCAGGATTGGAGCTTCGGCAACCCGGCTGCCACCGGTGACGGTATCCGGGCGGGGGAGAAGGTCGGTGCCGCCACCGAACTGCTCGACGAGGCCTGGTGGTTCCCGGCGATGTGCTGGCCGGACGGCCGGCTGCAGTTCATGCTCAACGAGCGCATGATGCCTGCCCAGTTCGTCGTCAACGGGGCGGGCAAGCGCTTCATCAACGAGGCCGCGCCCTACATGGACTTCGCGCACGCCATGATCGAGGGGCAGCAATCGGGCATCGACCACGTGCCCTGCTGGCTGGTCACCGACATCGACTCCTTCCACCGCTACGTCGTCGGTGGCCATCTGCCGATCCCGAAGGTGCCCTTCGCGCCGGTACCGACCGGACGCAAGATACCGCAGGCCTGGCTGGACTCGGGCATCGTGGCGACGGCGGGCAGCTTCGAGGAACTGGCCACCAAGATCGGGGTGCCGCCGGCCGAATTACGCAACACCGCAACCCGGTTCAACGATCTGGCCCGCCAGGGCCACGATGACGACTTCAACCGCGGCGACAGTGCCTATGACAACTATTACGGCGACCCCACCCTGCCCAACCCCAACCTCGCGCCCCTGGGCAAACCGCCCTACCTGGCCTTCCAGATCATTCTCGGCGACCTGGGCACTTCGGGCGGACTGCTGACCGACGAACACGCCAGGGTGCTGCGCGAGGACGGCAGTGTCATCGCCGGCCTGTACGCCACGGGTAACACCTCGGCTGCGGTGATGGGCCGCAGCTACGCCGGTGCCGGCGCCACCATCGGACCCGCCATGACGTTCGGCTACGTTGCGGCACAACACATATCTGAGAACTCCAATAGAGAGGTAACCGCATGAAGATCTCGCTGTTCTACGAATTCCCGCTGCCGCGGCCGTGGTCGGAGGATGACGAGCACCAGCTGTTCCAGCACGGGCTGGACGAGGTCGAGGCAGCCGACAAGGCGGGGTTCTCCACGGTCTGGCTCACCGAGCACCATTTCCTGGAGGAGTACTGCCACTCCACCGCGCCGGAGATGTTCCTGGCTGCGGCGAGCCAGCGCACCAAGGACATCCGGCTCGGCTTCGGCGTGATGCACCTGCCACCGCCGATCAACCATCCCGCTCGCATAGCCGAGCGGGTGGCCACCCTGGACCACCTGTCCAACGGCCGGGTGGAGTTCGGCACCGGTGAGGGTTCCTCGGTGGCCGAACTGGGGGGCTTCGACATCGATCCCGCCGACAAGCGCACCATGTGGGAAGAGGCCCTCGAGGTCTCGATCCGCTGTATGACCGAGGCGCCGTTCACCGGCTTCAAGGGCGAACACGTGGAGATGCCGGCCCGCAACGTCATCCCCAAGCCGCTGCAGAGCCCACACCCCCCGGTCTGGGTGGCCTGCACCCGGCCGTCCTCGGTGCAGATGGCGGCCCAGAAAGCCATCGGCGCACTGAGTTTCGCCTACACCGGGCCCGAGGCGCTCAAGGACCGGGTCGACGGCTACTACAAGACGTTCGAGGAAGAGGGAGCGCCGGTGACGCCGGCCATCAACCCCAACATCCTGGCCATCGGCGGCGACCTGTCGATGATGGTGGCCAAGACCGAGGAGGAGGCCCTCAAGCGCCTCGGTACCGGTGGCGGGTTCTTCTCGTTCGGCATCATGCACTACTACCTGACCGGGATGCACACCCCCGGGCGCACCGGCGTCTGGGACCTCTACCAGGAGGCGGTCAAGGAGGATCCGACGCTGGCCTACGGCCCGGGTCGCGGCGCCATCGGGTCGCCGGACACCGTGCGCGAGTTCCTGCGCGGTTATGAGGCCAGCGGTGTCGACGAGATCATCCTGTTGCTCAACCCGCGCAGCCACGAGGGCACCATGGAGTCCATCGAGATCATGGGCAAGGAGATCCTGCCCGAGTTCATCGAGCGGGACGCAAAGGCCGTGGCGGACAAGGCCAAGCGACTGGCGCCGGTGATCGAGAAGGTCGAGGCCCGCCGCCAGCCGTCGAACACGCCGATGTTCGACGAGACCTACTCCTTCGGCGGCCTGCCCACCGGCCGGGGCGGCAAGTTCACCGCAGGTGAGATCCCCGAGGCGATGGCCGAGATCAATGAGGGCCGGGTCAAGGCGGCCCAGCTGGAGAAGGATCAGCGCGAGGCTGCCCAATAGACATGGGCGACGACCGCTGGCGCTATGACGGGCGCCGGGTTGTGGTGACGGGATGCGCGTCGGGTATCGGCGCGCATCTCGCCACGCAGTTGGCCGATCTCGGAGCGCACGTCACCGGACTCGATCTGCGCACACCGCAGGCCGGCCCGGCGGATTTCATCGACGTGGACTTCGCCGACACTGCGTCGATCGACGCCGCGGTGGCGGCCATCGACGGTCCGGTCGACGCGCTGTTCAACGTCGCAGGGGTGTCCTCGGGGATCGGCAAGCCGCTGCTGGTGGTGACCATCAACTTCCTCGGCACGAGGCACTTCACCGAGGCCCTGCTGCCGCAGATGCCCGCCGGCTCGGCGATCGCCAACGTGTCCTCGCTCGCCGCGGCCAACTACCTCGCGAACTCCGCAGTCACCGCCGGGCTGCTCGCGACAACCTCCATGGCAGAGGGTATTTCCTGGTGTGAGGCGAACCCGGAGGCGCTCGCCGACGGCGGCTACCGGCTGTCGAAGGAGGCGATCATCCTCTACGGCATGACCCGCGCACTGGATCTGGGTGCCCGCGGCATCCGGATCAACTGCACCGGACCGGGCGTCACCGAGACACCGATCCTCGATCAACTGCGATCGGCGTACGGCGAGAACTACCTCGACTCGTTCCCCACCCTGCTCGGTCATGTCTGTGGACCCGACGAGCAGGCGTCGGTGCTGGCATTCCTGAACAGCCCGGCAGCCAGTTACATATCGGGACAGGTGATCTGGGTGGATGGCGGCAGTGTCGCCGGTAAGATCGCCGCGACACTGGAGGTATCCGAATAGTGGCCACCATGAAAGATTTTCGCCGCGTCGCCGATGACGTGCGCAACTGGGGGCGGTGGGGCGACGACGACGAACTCGGCACCCTGAACCTCATCACCGCCGACAAGGTGGCCGAGGCTGCGGCGACGGTCAAGAAGGGCACCGTCATCTCCTTGGGCGGTGACTTCGGTGCCAACGGGCCGCAGGGCGCGTTCAAGTTCCGCTTCAACCCGATCCACGTGATGACGGTCGACGGCGGCGATGCCGAGACCCTGGTCAAGTACGCGCCGGAATGGGCCCGCAACTCCGTCGCGCAGGAACTCAGTTCATTCTTCGTCGACAATCCGTTCCGGTTCAACGACGACATGATCACCATGTCGCTGCAGGCGGCCACCCAGTGGGACGCACTGTCGCACGTCTACTACGAGGACAAGCTGTACAACGGTTTCCCGGCGGACTCGGTGACCAGTTTCGGTGCCTACCACTGCGGTATCGACAAGGTGGACGTCAAGGGCATCACCTCACGCGGAGTGCTGCTCGACGTGGTGGCCCATCGGGGCGCCGACGTCTTCTGCGAGCCCGGTAACCCGATCACACCGGCCGAACTGGACGATATCGCCGCCAAGCAGGGCGTCGAGATCCGCGGCGGCGACATCGTCGTCGTACACACCGGCTGGTGGACGCGTTTCCTGTCCACCGGCGACGGACACGAGGCCGGCTCCGGTCTGGACTGGACGTGCGCGTCCTGGCTGCACGACCACGATGTCGCCGCGGTGGCCGCCGACAATCTGATGGTGGAGGATCCCGATCCCGCGAACGGCGTCGAGGGCACGTTCCTGCCGATGCACATGCTGTGCCTGCGCGATATGGGCCTGATGTTCGGCGAGTACTGGGATCTGGGCGGCCTGGCCGCCGACTGCGCGGCCGACGGGGTGTACGAGTTCCAGCTGATCGCTCCGCCGCTGAAGGTCGTCGGTGCCGTCGGAGCCCCCGTCAGCCCGATCGCGATCAAATGAGCTTCGACCGCAAGAGGATCAGCGTCGACGGGCTGGACACCAGTTACCTGGAGGCCGGCACCGGTGACCCGGTGGTGTTGTTGCACGGCGGTGAATTCGGCGGCGGCGCCGAGATCGCCTGGGAGAACACCATCGGTGCCCTCGCCCGGCAGTACCGGGTGCTGGCACCGGACATGCTGGGATTCGGCGAGTCCGCGAAGGTCATCGATTTCACCGACGGCCGCGGTATGCGGATCCGCCACATCGCCCGGTTCTGCGAGGTTCTCGGGGTGAGTGCGGCCCACTTCGTGGGCAACTCGATGGGTGCGATCAATCTGCTCGTCGACACCACATCGGACAAGCCGGTGCTGCCCGTGCGCTCGCTGACCGCCATCTGCGGTGGCGGGGATATCCAGCGCAACGAGCACGTCGGTGCGCTCTACGACTACGACGCGACGTTCGAGGCGATGCGTGCCATCGTGACCGCGCTGTTCGCCGACCCGGCCTACCCGGGCGATGACGCCTACGTGCAGCGGCGCTATGACTCCAGCGTCACGCCCGGAGCCTGGGAATCTTTGGCCGCCGCACGATTTCGCCGTCCCGGTCTGGAGTCGCCACCCACCCCGTCCAGTGTCCGGGCCTATGACCGCATCGCGGTGTCGGTGCTGGTCATCGAAGGCGCTGCTGACAAACTGCTGCCCGCGGGCTGGGCCGCCGGGATCGCCGGGCAGATCCCGGACGGGCGGTCGGCGGTCGTGCCGGGCGCTGGTCACTGCCCACACATCGAGGCGCCCGACATCGTGAACGGGCTGCTGCTGGACTTTCTGAAAGGCGTGCAATGAGCGAATTGGCCGGCAAAGTCGCCGTCATCACCGGAGGAGCATCCGGGCTCGGTGAGGGCCTGGTGCGCCGGTTCGCCGCCGAGGGCGCGCAGGTCGTCTTCGGCGACGTGGACGCCGAACGCGGAAAGGCGGTGGCCGACGAGTTGGGTTCGGCGGCACGATTTCTCACCAGCGATGTCACCGACCTGAGCCAGGTCGCCGCGCTGGTGGACACCGCCGTCGGGGAGTTCGGCGGCCTGCACGTGATGGTGAACAACGCCGGTATCTCCGGCACGATGCACCGCAGATTCCTCGACGACGACCTCGCCGACTTCGACGCCGTCATGCGGATCAACCTGCGCGCGGTCATGGCAGGCACCCGGGACGCCGCCCGCCATATGGCCGAGACCGGCGGCGGGTCGATCATCAACCTCACCTCCATCGGCGGTATCCAGGCCGGCGGGGGAGTGCAGACCTACCGTGCATCCAAGGCCGCCGTCATCCAGTTCACCAAGTCGGTGGCCATCGAGTTGGCGCACCACGAGATCCGGGTGAACGCCATCGCGCCCGGCAATATCCGGACCGCCATCGTGCGCAAGAGTGCGGCCGGCGAGGACCGGGAGCACCTCGAGGAGTTCGAGGCCAAGATCCGCGCCCAGATGCGCAATGACCGGCCGCTGAAACGCGAGGGCACCGTCGACGATGTCGCCGAGGCGGCACTGTATTTCGCCACCGACAAATCGCGCTACGTCACCGGCACGGTGCTGCCGATCGACGGTGGGACGGTGGCGGGCAAGGTGCTGGTCCGGAAAGAGAAACCCTGAACCGCGAGACGACGGTTTCTGGTGCGCATCGGCTGATTTCCCGCCACCAACCGTAGTCCCGCCGAGCGCGGGCGGTGGGCGATCGGCCCATTAAATCAATCGCTTGACTTAATTACAGGAGCAGCGTTGACTGTAACGGTGACCGCAGCCAGACCCCTGCGTACCGACCGGGCGAGCACCACCCGCGAGGCCATCCTGACCGCCGCCGAACGGCTCTACGCCGAACACGGCGTCTTCGCCGTATCCAACCGTCAGGTCAGTGAGGCTGCCGGACAAGGGAACAACGCCGCCGTCGGGTACCACTTCGGCACCAAGACCGACCTGGTGCGCGCCATCGAACAGCGCCACCGCCGGCCGATCGAGGAACTCCGGCAGCGCCTCGTCGCCGATACCGACGAGCACACCGACCTGCGGGGGTGGGTGGCCTGCCTGGTGCGTCCGCTGACCGATCACCTCGAGGAGCTGGGCAACCCCACCTGGTATGCGCGTTTCGCCGCGCAGGCCATGACGGACCCGGCCTACCACGGGATCGTGGTCAAGGACGCCCTGAGTTCGGCCTCGCTGGTGCAGGTCATCGACGGGATCAACCGGTGCCTTCCCGACCTGCCCGTCGTCGTGCGCTACGAACGCAACATCATGGCCCGAAACCTGTTGATGCACAGTTGCGCCGACCGCGAGCGGGCACTCACCGCGGGCTCCGTCGCGTCGGGCCGCTCGTGGAGTGCCGCCGGTTCCGGGCTCATCGACGCGATCGTCGGCCTGTGGCTGGCCCCGGTGACGGGGCAGTCCGCATGAAAGTGACTGTCGATCAGGACAAATGCGTCTCATCGGGCCAGTGTGTGCTGAACGCGATGGACGTGTTCGACCAGCGCGACGAGGACGGAGTCGTCGAGTTGCTCGACCCCGAGCCCGGCCCGGACCAGTACGACAATGCCCGTGCCGCCGCGGCGGCCTGCCCAGCCCTAGCCATCGACATCCAAGACTGAGGACCCATGTCTGAAACGCTGACCGAAACCGACATCCCGGAATACCCGATGGAGCGGGAGGCGTCCTGCCCCTTCGCGCCGCCGCGGCAGATGCTCAACAATGCCAAAGGGCTTTCCCGGGTGCGGATCTGGAACGGTGACACCCCGTGGCTGATCACCGGACACGAAGAGGCCCGTGCGCTCTTCTCGGATGCACGGATCAGCGTCGACGACCGCCGCGAGGGCTTCCCGCACTGGAACGAGCACATGCTCTCCACCGTCGAGAAGCGCCCGCGTTCGGTGTTCACCGCCGACGCCGAGGAGCACACCCGCTTCCGGCGGATGCTGTCCAAGCCGTTCACCTTCCGCCGCGTCGAAGGTCTGCGCCCGGTCATCCAGAAGATCACCGACGAGTGCATCGACGAGATCCTGGCCGGCCCCCAGCCCGCCGATATCGTCGACAAGCTGGCGCTGCCGGTGCCGACGGTCGTGATCAGCGAGATGCTCGGTGTGCCATACGAAGATCACGAGTTCTTCCAGGAGCACGCCAACGCCGGGCTGGCCCGCTACGCCGCGGCGGACGCCATGCAGAAGGGCGCGATGAGCCTGCACCAGTACCTGATCAACCTGATCGAGAAGAAGCAGGCCAACCCGGCCGAGGACGCCGTGTCCGATCTGGCCGAACGGGTGAACGCCGGCGAGATCAGCGTCAAGGAAGCCGCCCAGCTGGGTACCGGCCTGCTGATCGCCGGCCACGAAACCACCGCCAACGTGATCGGCATCGGCGTGCTGGCGCTGCTGGAGAACCCCGAACAGGCCGACTTCCTGCGCAATGCCGAGGACCCCAAGGTCATCGCCAACGCCACCGAGGAGCTGATGCGCTACCTGTCGATCATCCAGAACGGCCAGCGCCGCGTCGCCATCGAGGACATCGAGATCAGTGGCGAGACCATCAAGGCCGGCGAAGGCGTCATCATCGACCTGGCCCCGGCCAACTGGGATGCCAAGACCTACCCCGAGCCCGACAAGCTGGACCTGCGCCGTGACGCAGGCCAGCAGCTGGGCTTCGGGTACGGACGCCACCAGTGCGTGGGTCAGCAGCTCGCGCGCGCCGAACTGCAGATCGTGTTCCACACCCTGCTGCGGCGCATCCCGACCATGCGCCTGGCGATTCCCTTCGATCAGGTGCCCTTCAAGCACGACCGCCTCGCCTATGGCGTCTACGAACTCCCGGTGAGCTGGTAAGCCCACCGAACTCCCTTCCCACAGCCCCATTGGAGACGGACATGACCACCGCAACACCCAAATCGCCGAGTCTCTACCCACCCGAAGGTTTCGGCGCACCCAAAGACCGGCACGGCCACGCCTCGACGGACAGCCTTGCCGGGCTCCCGGTAGGCACCGAGATCTTCTCGGCCGACAACCACATCTCGGTCGCCGACGACATCTTCTACGAGCGCTTCCCCGAGGAGCTCAAGGGTGCCGCGCCGCGCATCTGGTACGAGGACGGCGCCTACATGGTCGGCATGAAGGGCAAGGCCTGGACGGGCGGCGACTTCGGCCGGGTCCTCATGCAATACGACGATCTGGCCGGTGCCGCGTCGAACAACATCGAGGCCCGCATCCGAGAGCTCAAGGAAGACGGCATCGACAAGGAACTCGCGTTCCCGAATGCCGTCCTCGCCCTTTTCCACTACCCGGATAAGTCGTTGCGTGAGCGGGTTTTCCGGATCTACAACGAGCACATCGCCGACCTGCAGGAGCGCTCCAATGGGCACTTCTACGGCGTCGGATTGATCAATTGGTGGGACCCCAAGGGCACCCGCAGTACGATCGCCGAGCTGAAGGCGCTGGGGCTCAAGACCTTCCTGCTGCCGCTGAATCCGGGCAAGGATGACGACGGCAACATCTACGACTACGGCGGCGCCGCGCTGGACGCGGTGTGGGACGAGATCGAGGACGCCGGCCTGCCGGTCAGCCACCATATCGGCGAGACGCCCCCCAAGACGCCGTGTGAGAACAACAGCGTCGTCGTCGGGATGATGGTCAACGTCGACTCGTTCCGTGAGCAGTTCGCCAAGTACCTGTTCTCCGGCATCCTGGACCGCCACCCCAAGCTCAAGATCGGCTGGTTCGAGGGCGGTATCGCCTGGGTGCCGACGGCGCTGCAGGACGGCGAGCACATGCTGGCGTCCTACCGGCACATGTTCAATCACGAACTGCAGCACGAGATCCGGCACTACTGGGACAACCACATGAGTGCGTCGTTCATGGTGGATCCGCTGGGGCTGCGGCTGATCGACGAGATCGGCGTGGACAACGTGATGTGGTCCAGCGACTACCCGCACAACGAGTCCACGTTCGGCTACTCCGAGAAATCGCTGGCCACCGTCATCGAGGCGGTCGGCCCGGAGAACGCCACCAAGATCGTCTCGACCAACATCCAGAAGTTCCTGGGCCTGGCACCGGCATGACGACCTCGACTCGTTCCGGCGTGACCCAGATCGCCCGGACCGGATTGAGCTGGCTCGACGTTCCCGACGAGCCCGACCTCACCCGGATGCGCCGCGAGGTCTCGGCGCGGCTGCAGGCCGCGATGGCCGAGCAGGGCATTGATGCCCTGGTGCTGCTGGGCAACAGCAACGTCATGTATGCCACCGGAATCAGCTGGCCGTTGGCCGACGCCGGGCTGTCCCACATCGAGCGGCCGGTGGCGGTCGTGATCGCCGGCGACGTGCACCCGCATCTGTTCCTGCCGTTCCGCGAGGGTTCCGTGAGCGAATCCGGGCTGCCCGACGACCACCTGAAGGGCCCGGTCTACCTCGAATTCGACGAGGGCGTCGAGCAGTTCGCCGGCATCCTGGCCGGGCTGTTGCCGACCGATGCCACCGTCGGTGTCGACGAGCTGACCGGATCGATGCGCAGGGCCGGTAATCGGCTGTTTCCCCGACCCCCGGTCGATGCCGCTCCGGTGGTCGGCGCGGCCAAACTGGTCAAGACCATCGACCAGATCTCGTGCCTGCGCCGGGCGACGCAGATCACCGAGCAGGCCGTCTCCGAGATCCAGAAGTCACTGTCACCCGGGGTACGCCAGATCGACCTGTCTGCCGAATTCGTCCGTCGCACTTTCGAGCTCGGCGCCACCACCAACATGTTCGACTCCATCTGGCAGGTGATGCCGGCCTCGAAGGCCGAAGGCACCTGGACCACCACCGGCGATCTGGCGCTCCCGCTGCTGACCACCGAACGTGAGGTCGCCCGCGGCGATGTGCTGTGGACCGACGTGTCGATTGCCTATCACGGCTACTGTTCGGACCACGGGCGCACCTGGATCGTCGGCGAGGATCCCACGCCGCGCCAGCAGCAGCAGTTCGACAAGTGGCGCCAGATCGTCGACGCGGTGCTCTCGGTGACCAAGGCCGGTGCCAGCTGCGGTGACCTCGGGCGTGCGGCAACAGAGGCCGCCGGTGGGCAGAAACCGTGGCTGCCGCACTTCTACCTGGGCCACGGCATCGGCACCAGCGCCGCCGAGATGCCGATGATCGGAACCGATCTCGGACAGCAGTGGGATGACAACTTCGTGTTCCCGGCCGGCATGTTGCTGGTGTTCGAACCAGTGGTGTGGGAGGACGGGACCGGCGGTTACCGCGGGGAGGAGATCGTGGTGGTCACCGAGGACGGCTGGATGCCGCTGACCGCTTACCCCTACGACCCCTTCGAGGTGTCCGGTGGGAACTGAGATCGAGGCCGACGGCCGGGCGCTGCGGGTCAGCCGCAGGGAGCGTGCCATAGCCCAGATGGAAGCCCATGACCTGGACATCCTGGTGCTGGGACGGCAGGCCAATGTCCGCTACATCTCCGGTGCGCCCCAATTGTGGGTGGTGGGAACCAGACCGTTCGGGCCGATCTGCTCGTACGTCCGCGAGACCGGTGAGATCCATCTGAACAGCACCTGGGATGAGGGCATCCCCGAGGAGATCCCGCACGAGAATCTCTACGGTTTCGCCTGGAACCCGATGACTCTGGTCGCCATCATGCAGAAGATGAAGGGTGCCGACACCGCGCGGCGGGTCGGGACCGACGCGCTGACACCGATGTTCGCCAAGCTGCTGCCGATGGTGTTCCCGAACGCCGAACTGGTCGACGCCGAGCCGGCGATGCGGGCCGCCCGGCGGGTCAAGACCCCCGAGGAGCTCACCGCCCTGCGCCGTGCGCTGACCGTCGCCGAGCAGGGGCTGGCCAAAGGGGCGGCCGAGCTGAACCCTGGCACGACCGAACAGCACCTCGCCGGGGTGATCCTCGAAGGCGAGGCCGCCGGAGGGGTGAGCACACCGGCGACCCAGGATGCCGCGTGGGTGACCTCGAAGGAGCATCCGTGGCGGCGCGACCGTGTCGACGGCCGGGTGCGCGAGGGTGATCTGGTGGCGCTGTCCGCCGGGGTGCTCGCCGACGGCTATGTCGGTGAGGTGGCCCGCACCTACTATGTCGGCGAACCGACCGACGCGGCGCGCTCGCTGTACCGCCGACGAGATGAGCTGTGGGACAGACTGATCGATGCCTGCCGGCCGGGGAACACGACCAGCGCCCTGCTGGCGGCCTACGAGCAGGCCGGTGAACGACTGCCGGCCATGCCGGTGGCGCATGGCCTCGGTCTGGGGTTCGATCCGCCCGTCGTGACGCCCCATCTGCGGGCCACCGCCGAACACGACGTGCTGGAGGACGGCGTGGTTCTCGCGCTGACCGCATACGTCTGGGAGGAGGGCGTCGGGGCCGTGTTCACCCGGGACGCCGTCGTCATCGGCGCCGACGGACCTCGGGTGCTGACCCGCACGCCGTCCGGTGCCGCCGTCCCGGCCCTGAGTTGAACCCCATCCATCACTGCTGCAGAGGAGCCCGCTGATGGCGGATCGTCCGTCCCCCGAAGAGATCATCCGCTACGAGAAGGATCCGAAGACCAAGATCGCGACCATCACGTTCGACCGGCCGGAGTTCCTCAACGCGCCGACATCGATGGCACGGTTGCGCTATGCCGACATCCTGCGGGCGGCCAACACCGACAACGATGTGAAGGTGGTGATCATCCGCGGTGTGGGCGACAACCTCGGCAGCGGTGCGGATCTGCCGGAATTCATGGAGGGCAACGACAATCCGGCGGCCCGGCTGGCCGAACTGCGGCTGGAGGACGACGGGGTCGGTGAGGTCACCTACCCGCCCAAGGGGACGTTCCGCAACGGGGCGACCATCAGCTCGTGGTACGCCAACTCGCAGGCCGGCAACCGCGCGCTCCAGGATTTCAAGAAGATCAGCATCGTCGAGGCCAAGGGCTATTGCTACGGCTGGCACTTCTACCAGTGCGCCGATGCCGATCTGGTGATCTCCAGCGACGACGCGCTGTTCGGTCACCCGTCGTTCCGCTATCACGGCTGGGGCCCGCGGATGTGGACCTGGGTGCAGATGATGGGCTTGCGCAAGTTCCAGGAGATGGTGTTCACCGGGCGTCCGTTCACCGCCGCGGAGATGTATGACTGCAACTTCCTGAACAAGGTGGTGGCCCGCGATCAGCTGGAAGCCGAGACGCAGAAGTACGCACAGGCCTGTACCCGGAACCGTCCGGTGGACACCGTGTTTCAGCAGAAGATGTTCTTCGAGATCTTCAAACAGCATCAGGGCGAGTACATGGGCAGCCTGCTGAGCGCCTTTTTCGAGTCGATGGGCAACGGCGTCGCCAACGACAGCGAGGACGACCTGGACATGTTCGAGTCGATCGACTCCGGCTTGTCGGCCGCCGTCAACGACAACGACAGCAAGTTCCCGCCGGACTTCCGGCTGTCCAAGAAGAACCGGAGCAAGCCCGAATAGCGCCGAAACTGTATTCCGGAAGGGAAACGTCGAGTGCTGGCCTGCTGGAATACAGTTTCGGCGAAAGAATGGATATGACTGCACCACTGACTGGTTACACCGTCATCGACCTGTCCACGGGTATCGCCGGTGCGTACTGCACCAGGATCCTGGCCGACGGCGGCGCCGACGTCATCAAGGTGGAATCACCGGAGGGCGACCCACTCCGGCGCTGGTCGGCCTCGGGCGCCACCATCCCCGCCGGGGACAGCGGTGCGCTGTTCAAGTTCCTGGCCGGTGCCAAGCGGAGCGTGGTGGTCCACCCGGCCACCGGCACGACCTTGCTGGACCGGTTGCTGGCCACCGCCGATGCGGTGGTGTGGTCGCCGGGATCTGCTGTTGCCGAACTGATCTCACCGCAGGATCTGCATCGGCGGCACCCGCATCTGATCGTCACCGCCGTCACGTCGTTCGGGCTGGACGGTCCGTGGCATGACCGGCCGGCCACCGAGTTCACCCTGCAGGCCTGGTCCGGTGGGGCGATCGGCATCGGGCGCGGCTCCCAGGACCGGGCGCCCGCGCACGTCGGTGGCCGGGTCGGGGAGTGGGTGACGGGCGCCTACGCCGCGGCGATGACCCAGGCGTTCCGGGTTCGTGCCCTGCGTGACGGCTACGGAGAGCTGATCGACCTCTCCGCGCTGGAGGCCCAGATCCTCTGCCTCACCTACTATCCGGTGACCTATTTCGAGATGCTCGGCCATCCGTGGCGCACCGAGCGCCGGCCCACCGTGCCCGGTGTTGCCGAGGCCGCCGACGGGCTGGTGGCGCTGGGTTGCGGGACGGCCCAGCAGTGGCACGACCTGTGCGCCATGTCCGGCCACGACGAGTGGATCGACGAGAACACCACCCTGACCATCACCGAGCAGGCCAACCTGCACGCCGAGGAGCTGTACGCCTGGGTGCGCGAACAGCAGGCCGATGAGCTCCGGGATCTGGCCACGGCGTTCCGAATCCCGAATGCACCGGTGGGCAGTGGTGCGAACGTCACCGAGATGGATCATTTCGTGCAACGCGGTGCCTTCGTGGAGCACCCGGGCGGGCAGTTCGTGCAGCCCGCGCATCCGTACCGGCTCGGCGGCGTCGAGCTGCGTCCGCCGGCGGAGGCACCCGCGCTGGGTCAGCACACCGATGAGGTGGCCGCCCTGGACCTGCCGCCGCACCCCGGCCCGGACGGCGAGCTGGACCGGAACCGGTTGCCGCTGAGCGGACTCCGCATCCTGGACATGACCACCTTCTGGGCGGGACCGTCGTGCACCCATGTGCTCGGCATGCTCGGCGCCGAGGTCATCCATCTGGAGTCCACGGCGCGCCCGGACGGTACCCGGTTGATCGCGGGCATCCCCGCCAGCGAGGACCAGTGGTGGGAGCGCTCACCGATCTTCTCCGCACTCAACACCAACAAGAAGGGCCTGACCCTCGACTTCCAGACCGAGGAGGGCCGGGATCTGCTGCGACGGCTGATCGCCACCTGCGATGTGGTGGTGGAGAACTTCACCCCGCGGGTGATCGATCAGATCGGCCTCGACTTCGAGACGGTGCGCACGCTGCGCGACGGTGTGATCATGCTGCGAATGCCCGGATTCGGGCTGGACGGCCCGTGGCGCGACAACCCGGCGTTCGCCTACATCATCGAGGACGCGTCGGGCCTGAGCTGGCTCACCGGCTACCCCGACCGCACCCCGTTCGAGCCCTATTCGGTCGGTGACCCGAATGCCGGTGTGCACGCCCTGAATGCGCTGCTGCTGGCCCTGGAGCACCGCCGCCGGACCGGCGAGGCGGTTCTGGTCGAGGCGGCCATGGTGGACGCGGCGCTCAATATCGCCGCCGAGCAGGTGATCGAACATTCCGCGTACGGCGCGCTGTTGCAGCGCGACGGTAACCGGGGCCCCACGGCCGCGCCGCAGAATCTCTACCGCAGCGCCGATATCGACGAATTCGACCGTGCCGACAGCTGGGTCGCCGTCGCGGTCGAGACCGACGCGCAGTGGCGCGCGCTAGGTGACGCGCTGGGCCGACCGGCCTGGGCGATGGCCGACGAGTTGTCGACCGCCGCCGGCCGCCGCGCACACCACGATCGGATCGACGAGGAGCTGGCGGCCTGGTGCGAGGCCCGGGCCGGAGACGAGATCATCGAAACACTCTGGCCGGCCGGTGTTCCGGTGGCCAAGGTGATGCAGCCGCACCGACAGACCGAACTGGCGCAGCTGCGGCACCGGCGCTTCTTCGAGCACGTCGGGCATCCGGTGAACATCGCCGCACCGCACAGCACGCTGCCGGTGTCGGTGTCGCACGGCCCGGACTTCTTCCATCGGGAGCCGGCGCCGCTGCTCGGTGAGCACAATCATGAACTGCTCACCCAGCTCGGCCTGACCGGCGAGGAGATCGACGAGCTGGAGGAGCAGGGCGTGATCGGCACCGAGCTCGGTGTCAGGCGAAGCGACGGGGAGAAAATCGGGCGCAAGGCCGCTCGTTAGGGCAGCCGGGCGAGCAGCGCGCCGAAATCCTCGGCCTCCCATAGGTACAGCATGTTGTTGAGCATCAGCAGTGGTGCCCGCACCGATTCGTCGCCGCTGATGCGCGGGTCGTGGCGGTCGGCGATCTCGGCGAGGTCGGGGACCGCCGCGGCCAGAAATCCCGGGGTGTCGAGCAGCCAGGCCACCCCCATCGCCGCGGCGTAGAGCATCAGCTGGGTCCGCAGGATCACCGGATCGAGGTCCGGTCCGCCCGCGCCGGCGTACTCGGTGGCAAAGTGCGTCAGCAGGTGGTCGAGGTATTTCTCCCACATTTCGGTCTCGGCGCTGCACAATGAACCCCACAGTGCCATCGCGACGTTCATGATGCTGACGCAGCCCCAGTCCATCAGGCCGTTGCGCAGTGCCCCCTCGGTGGTGCGCCAGAACCACGCGTTGTCCACATTGGCGTTCCAGTGGCACAGGGCGATGTGATCGCCGGTCCCGTGCAGCCACGCCATGATGGCGTCCTCGGCGGCCGCGATCCGCTCCACATCGGCCAGCATGCGGTCGGTGAACGCGGCCGTCGGTGCGGACATCAGCCCTGGGTGCGCGGAACCGAATGCGGTCAGTGCACGGACGCGCTCGATGCGGTCCGCTGTCGAGTGGCGGACCCGTTTTCCGACGGTCACCTTGTCGGCGTCGTATCGGAACTGCTCAGCCACCGTCACGGGCAGCCGGCCGGACCGGTGCACCCCGGCCAGGCGTGCGACCGAGCCGAGCAGGGCCTCATAGTGTTCGAGCGCGTTCGGCATGGTGTAGTCGAGACATTTGTCGTAATGCGGTTCGACTGAGTCGGTTCCGTACGCGATGCGTTCGGTGACCAGGATCCCGGTGCAGGATTCGCGGTGATAGTCGGCGAAGACGCACGCGGGCACCGCGACGGGGAGATCGGTGCGCACCGACAGCGCCGCAAAGCCCACCTCCAGCTCCATCTGTGATTTTCCGCGGTCACGGCGCGGGTTGTCGAGATCGCGGGAGAACTTCACGAAGAGTTCGGTGCGCAATCCCGGCTGAGGCCGCTCGTACTCGACGTCGAGCAGTGCTTTGCGGCCCGTGCTGCCGCCGCCGCATTCCTCGAATCTGAGTACCCGACTGACCTTGTTGTCGGCAGCGAGAATGCCGAACCGGCGTATTGCCGTCGTCAGGAATTCGGGCCCCGCCGCGCGCAGGGTGGCCGGGTCGGCCGGAATCGCCAGTCCGGTCGTATCGCCGGTCACCCAGCCGGTCATGGACGTCGGTCGGCGAAGAATCGGACCGCGCGGCGGATCGAATCCTCCACAGGTTCAGGCTGCCAGCCCAATTCGCGTACCGCCTTGGAATGATCGAGGCGGCCCATGTTCTCCACGATCCGCATACCCACGGTCGCGAATTTGAGGTCTCGGCGCAGCAGGCCGGCCGCGACATCGTTGAGACGGGCGCCGGCGTACAGCACCGGCAGCGGGATGCCGATCTTCGGGACGCGCACACCGGCGGCCTCGGCAGCGATCCGGTGGACGTCCTGGGAGCTCATGAAGCGATCGGAGATGATGTAGCGCTCACCGGGGCGACCACGCTCGGCGGCCAGCAGCATGGCGCGGGCGGCGTCCTCGATCCCCACCACCTCCAGCGAGTAGCCGAAGTAGACCGGCAGGCGGCCGGCCCCGACCATGGCCAACGCCTCACCGTGCGGGGTGGGTTGCCAGTCACCGGGGCCGTAGGTGGTGGACACGCACAGCGCGACGGCGGGCAGACCGCGGTCACGCGCGTAGCTCAGCACCAGAGCTTCAGCGGCCCTGCGTGATTCGATATAGGGTCCGCCGCCGTCCCAGTCGGCCACATCGTTCTCGGTGATCGGTCGCTCTCCGGCCGCGGCCAGGGTGCCCACCGTGCTGGTGAAGACGAACTTGCCGATGCCGACCGCCAGTGCGGCGTCGAGGACGTGGCGTAGCCCGTCGACATTGGTGGAGAACAGGGCAGCCGGGTCGCGTAACCACATCCTGGCATCGACGACGCAGTAGTAGACGGCATCGCAGCCCGTCATCGCCTCGCGCAGGACCTCGTCATCGAACAGACCGCCGTAGCGGCGGTCCACCTCGAGATCGTCGATGCCGCGGGTGTCGCTGGACCGCCGCAGCAGCACCCGGACGTTCTCGCCACGCTGGACGAGCTGGCGGGTCACGTGGGACCCGAGGAAGCCACTGGCCCCCATCACCAGCGCCGTCATGCCCGTGCGGCGTCCAGTCCGGTGTCGCCCAGCCGTGCGCTGAGCACACGCCACGGATCGGCGTATATGCCCGGCGATGTGCGGTAGGCGCCTTGCCTTTTCACGAACAACCGGGCCAGCGGCGCGATCAGCCGGGACGGGTGGCGTTTCCAGCCGCTTTGGGCGCTGATCTCGGCGAGCATGTCCGGCCAGGTGTGGTGCTGGAACTGCAGCGCCTCCTGGGCGCGGGTGGTGTCCATCCAGTCGGTGATGAACCAGTCGTCGTCACTGTCCGGATTGCCGGGCCGTCCGGGCGGGATCACTCCGGGCAGCCCGCGCGCGGCGGCCAGGGACGGGCCGACATCACCCTGGAGCATGCGGTGCGACGCGTCGCCGGCAATGAGGAGGATCTCTCCGGCGACATCGGCGGTGGTGGCCGCGGCGAAAGCGCTTGCCACATCGCGGACATCGACCATGTGGATCCGGTTGTCGACCGGCAGCGCACTCTCGAAGTACAGCGCGTCGAGGGTGAACGGCAGGGCACTCAAGTCGGTGCTCATCACGCCGCCGAGTCGCAGCACCACCCATTCCAGGCTGGATCCCCGCACGTAGGTTTCGGATTCCAGTTTGTGTCCGCCGTACAATTCGGTGGGCCGCGGGGGTGTCTCGGCGGTGACGGGGTCCGGGTTGCGGTGCGGATTGCGGGATCCGTAGACGGCATTACTGGACGCCTGGACGAATCGCGGTGGCTTCGGTGCGGCCGCCGCGGTGTCGACGAGTGTCTTCGTCGCGTCCACGTTGACCTTGCGGGCCAGACCGGGGTTGCGGTAGATCGGCGGCGGAATGACGGCGGCCAGGTGCACGATGGCATCCGGCGCGACGTCGGCGATCAGGCTCTGTACGTCCGGTGTCGAGGTCAGGTCGGCCCAGCGCGCTTCCACACCGCTCGGAAGCGCTTGAGCCTTAACCTTATTCGCATCGTTTCCCAGGTCGGTGGCCACCACCCGGTGGCCGGCGGCGGCCAGCGCGCGCACTGTCGCCGACCCGACGAGACCGAACGCCCCGGTGACCAGGACGGTGTCGGTCATCGGTTACTTCAGGCAGCTACCGGCGTCGACCGGCAGCGTGACACCGGTGATGTAACGCGCCTCGTCGGAGGCCAGAAACAGCACCGCATTGCTGATGTCCACGGCGTTGACCCACGGGATCGGCAGCGTGTGGAACATCTGGCAGATCGGCGCCATATCGTCGGGGCCCGGGTTTTCCAGGTCCGGCCGGAACATCTTGAAGGTG
Source organism: Mycobacterium sp. P4_H6 (assembly GCF_056400845.1). Taxonomy (NCBI): domain Bacteria; kingdom Bacillati; phylum Actinomycetota; class Actinomycetes; order Mycobacteriales; family Mycobacteriaceae; genus Mycobacterium; species Mycobacterium sp. P4_H6. The sequence goes on from NZ_JBFUKN010000081.1 coordinate 25,246, forward strand.
CCTTCGTTGTGCAGCATGTCGGTGTTGACGTGGGTGGGATGCACGGTGTTGGCGCGGATGTTGTGATGGCCGAGTTCGACGGCGAAACCGCGCATCAGGCCCACCACACCGTGCTTGGCAGACACGTAGTTGCCGCAGTGTGGGTAGGCCTTCAGTCCGCCGACCGAGCTGGTCAGGATGATGGAGCCGCCTCGGCCGCCGTTGATGATATGCGGCACAGCGGCTTTCACCGACTTCCACACACCGGACAGGTTGATGTCGATCATCTCGTCCCAGTCGAGCTCACTGGTCTCGTGCAGGGGGTCGCCACCGTTGCCGATGCCGGCGTTGGCCACCACGATGTCCAGCCGTCCGAGCTGCTCCACACCGCTGTCGACGGCCGCCTTGAGTGCAGCGGCGTCACGGACGTCGACCTCGGCGGTGACGATGCGGCGATTGAGGCCCTTCACCAGGTTGGCGGTCTCGGCGAGATCGTCGGGGGTGGAGGCCGGAATGGCGGTCTCGACGCCGGGCCGGATCGGTCCGGCGATATCGATCGCGATGATGTCGGCGCCCTCTTCGGCCAGCCGAACGGCGTGGCTGCGGCCCTGCCCGCGTGCCGCACCGGTGACGAATGCGACTTTGCCTTCTACCCGCCCTGCCATGTGGTCCTCAATTCCTCGGAGTACTTTTTGTGCACTTGCTCAGCACTCTTTCACCGGGTGGCACCTGTGTCAATGACAGACTCAAATCGGGATATTTGTACTCTTCGCTTAGAAGAATTGGGTTCTCGACACGGAGCGTCGCGCAGAATCCGGTGCCGGGAGAGCGGGCCGGGCGGCGGGGTGTCCTTGTGTCGGAGCGCACCGAAGGGTCGGATCGATGCGGGCGCTCGCAGCGGGGCGCGATAAGAACCACCGGCGTCGTGCCGGGGCGGGAGGCGCACCCGCGAGAACGGGATTCTCAGTCTTCGGTGGTGAAGCCGTGGGCGACGAAGTCCCACACTTCCTGCGCCGAGATCGGCTTGACGGCGACGTCCTCGCTACCGCTGGACTGTGCGACGAACATCACGGTCTGCATCGTCATCGCGGCCATCCGGCGCGGATTGAGGCCGGGTCGCAACTGACCCGCTTCGGCGGCTTCCTCCATGAGTTCGGTGAGCAGCACCACCAGTGGGGCGTGCGCCACCTTGACCTCGGAAGGGTGCGACACCAGCAGTCGGGGGGCGAAGTCGGTGAACAGCGGACGCTTCGCCGTCGGGTCGGGCCGGGAGGATTCGAAGAGGAGCTCGATGGCGACCTTGAGCCGCTCGATCGGATCGGTATGGCTGGCGACGGCAGCCCGGATCTGGTCCGCGGATCGGCTGAGTGCGTCTTCAAAGAGTGCGAGCAGCAACTCGTGTTTACCGTCGAACTGCAGGTAGAAGCTGCGCAGTGACTGGCGGGAGCGGTCGACGACCTCTTGCACGGTGAAGTCCGTGCTGCCCTTCTCGATGATGATCGACTGGGCGGCATCCAGGAATCGCTGAACCCGCTGAGCGGCCCGCAGTTTGGCGGTTTTGATCGAGCGCTCGACCGCGCGCTGCTTCCAGGCAGGTTCTTCGCTTGCGGTGGTCACCGGCGCCTCAGCTGCGTGCCGACTGGGAAGGACATGAATGGACTGTACCGGAGAATGCCTGGGCATTGCCGTGCTCCACCCCCTCGCGACGTACGTGTCGGAGACTCTAGCTTCCTCATGGCGAGAATACTATTCTCATTTTCGTCTTTTCAGAAGACCTACCGGAAAACCGGCTTTCCCTGAATGAGGGCGTGCCGAAACTACGGCGATTGCCGGAAAACAGCCTTCAACCAGCAATGACCGTAGTTTCGTCGGTGAATTCGCGTTACAGCTGCGCGAGTCGGGGCGCCGAGCCGCGGGCTCGCAATCCCGCACCCGCTTTCTTGGTGAGTTCGCGTGAACTGCCCAGCAGTCCGTCGAGCACCAGCGCCCGCTTCACGTGGTGCTGCAACTCGTGCTCCTCGGTGAAGCCGATACCGCCGAGGACCTGCTGGCAATGCTTGGCCGCAGTCAGCGCGGCCCTGCCCGCGGCGGCCTTGGCCAGCAGGGCGAGCAGGTCGGGGTTGTCCGCGCTCGGCAGGGTCAGTGTCGCCTCGGCGCCCTCGATGGCCACCAAGGTGTCGGCCAGTCGATGCCGCACTGCCTGAAATGATGCGATCGGCTTTCCGAACTGAACGCGGTCCAGCGCGTGTTGGCGCGCCAGTGTGAGCATCGCCCGGGCTGATCCGATCAGCCACCAGCTGACCGCGCGGCGGGCCTCGGTCACCCGGATCGGGTAACCGTCCTCCTCGCGGCGCAGTGGGAGCCCGCCCATCGTCGGCTCGTCGCTGACCGCACTGATGCGGTCCCACACCACCCAGCCGTTACCCGCGTAAGGGATCGGCAGTTCCACGGTGTCGCCGATGGTGTTGCCGGTGGCATGCAGGACGACATCGACGAGAACCGAGGCGTGCGAACCCGTTTCGCCGAGCAGCCGGAACACCAGCGGGATCGCCAGGTCCGGCGCGTCGGCCAGCATCTCGGCCCAGCCGAGTTCGGTCAGCGCCGCGTCCAGATCCGGACCCGACGCCGACAGCATGGTCTTGCGCAAGGATGCCTCAAGCATCTCGAGTGACTCGCGATCCATCGTCACTCCTTCCCGAGATCGAGCAGGCGGCGGGCAATGATGTTGCGTTGCACTTCGGCGGTGCCCCCGTAGATGGTGGCCGACCGTGAGTACAGGTATTCGGTGCGCCACTCGGTGTCATCGAGTTCGATGACACCGGGCAGCAGGTCGTGCACGGTGTCGTAGAGGCGCTGCTCGGCGGTCGCGAGCAGCACCTTGTCGATCGAGGTGTCCGGACCGAGCTTCTCGCCCTCGCCCAGCCGGTGCTGGGTGGCACGGGACCGGCACCGCAGGGTGTGCAGGGCCAGGTACGCCTCGCCCATATCCGCGTCGATGTCCTTCGGGCTGGACTGCCCGATCTCCTTCAGATCATTGATCAGCGCGTCGAAACGTGAGTAGAGGTAGGCGATGCGCTGCCAGAAGCAGGTGGATCGCTCGTAGGGCAACAGGTCCATGGCGAGCTGCCAGCCGTCACCGGGCTTGCCCAGCATGCGGCTCGCGTCGACGACGACATCATCGAAGTAGACCTCGCAGAACTCGTCGACGCCGTGCATGGTGCGCAACGGACGCACGCTGATCCCCGGCGTGTCCATGTCGATGAAGAACGCGGTGATGCCTGCGTGCCCCTCGCCGGTGCGGGTGAGCAGGATGCAGCGGTGCGAGAACTGCGCGAAACTCGTCCACACCTTCTGGCCGTTGATGACCCACTGGTCACCCTTCTGCACGGCCTTGGTGGTCAGTGACGCCAGATCGCTGCCCGACCCGGGTTCGGAGAATCCCTGGCACCACTGCTCCTCGCCGGACAGCAGCTTGGGCACCATCTCGGCGGCGAGTTCCGGTGTGGCGTAGTCGATCATGGTGGGTGCCAGCACCTCGAGCATCGAGTAGGGGCCGGGCTCGGCAAGCCGGCGGCCCACGATCTCCTCGCCGACAAGCGCCCGCAGGATGGCCGGACCCCCGAGGCCGCCGGCGTGTTCGGGCCAGCCGTACCGGCTCCAGCCGCCGTCGTACAGTGCCTTCTGCACCCGGGCGAACTGGCGCATGTGGCCTTCGAGCGAATGGTCTTCCGGTGGCGTCAGGTCATGCTCGGCGAGCCATTCCTGAAGCGCCGTGCGAAATCTCGCCGGATCGTAGAGCTCGCTCATGCCGCCGCCTCGCAGGCTCGGCTGCGCCATTGCAGATTTGTGATTCGCGCGCTGCGCTCGCTCATGCCGTGGGCCGTCCGATGGCATGCGGCTTGCCGTGGTCATGATCACCGTTGCGCCGGATGAAGGTCATGGCACGCGTGCGCAGCCGCCAGCCGTCCCCGGTGCGCACATAGGTGTCCCGGTAGTACCCGATCCGCATGTCATGAGCGGAGTGCTCGATGAAGCACAGCGGCTGGGTGCCGGTGGCGTCGTCGCTGCCCTCGACGAGATCGACCAGTGCGGTGCCCGTCATGAACAATCCCTTGGGGGCGGCGTCGACCAGGACCGGAAATCGTTCCAGCGCATAGGTTTCACCGAAGGCACTGTAGGTGCCGTCGGGAGTGAAGACGCTGACCAGGCCCTCGATGTCACCCTGGGTGATGGTGACCGCGTATTTGGCCAGCAGCTGCTGGATTTCCACCAGGTCGTCAGTTCGGCTAGGAGCCATCGGCGTACTCATTCTTGTAGACCTTACCGCCCTTCATTACAAATGTGACATTCCGTGTAACGGTGATGTCCTCGAGGGGGTTGCCGGGCACCGCGATGATATCGGCCAGCAACCCTTCGGCCAGCCGTCCCCGGTCGGTGGAGTTGATCAAGTCGGCGGCGATGATGGTCGCCGACCGCAGCACCGCGGCGGGGGGCATGCCCCATTCCACCAGGGTGACCAGTTCGTCGGCGTTCTTCCCGTGCGGGATGGCCGGGGCATCGGTGCCGACGGCGATCTTGACGCCGGCCTCATACGCCGCCTTGATCGACGTCTCCGCTTTCGGAAACATGATGGCAGCCTTGTCCTGCAGGACTTTTGGCGCCTTGGAGACGTCCATGGCCTGGGCCAGCCGGCGGGTGGTCACCAGGAAGCGGTCATTGTCGACCAGCGCCTGAATGGCCTCGTCGTCCATCAGGAAGCCGTGCTCGATGCAGTCG
>NZ_JBFUKN010000082.1:0-29978 GCF_056400845.1 Mycobacterium sp. P4_H6
CCTGAACACCGGCATCATCCGGGCGATGGCCGGATCCGGCGCCGTGGTGACCGCGGCCGGGTTGGTGTTCGCCGCCACCATGGCGTCCTTCGTCTTCGCCGACCTGCGCATCCTCGGCCAGATCGGCACCACGATCGCGCTCGGCCTGCTCTTCGACACACTCATCGTGCGGTCGTTCATGACCCCGGCCATCGCCGCGATGCTCGGTCGCTGGTTCTGGTGGCCGATGCGGGTGCGTCCCCGTCCCGCGAGCCAGATGCTGCAGCCCTACGGCTCACGTCAAGCGGTACGTCAACTGTTGCTGTGGGAGGACGGAGACCCCGTCGCCGGAGCGCCGGGGCACACCACATCACAACCGTGAGAACGGTTCAGGGCCTGCCGGCCGCGGCGAGCTCGTCGGTCTGCTCGGATTCCAGCACGGAAACGTCGCGCAGCTTTCGGTTCAACCACGCGACCTTGCGCAGTTGCACCGCCATGTTGATGGACGTCAGCATCGGGATACCGCCGATGAACGTACGAAAAGAGGGCTGGCCGCCGTCCAGGTGAAGCATGAAAAGGCAGCCGACCACGTAGAAGAATCCGATGGTGAACAGCGCCGCGGGGATCGCGTACGCGAGCGGTGATCGCGCATCATTGACCAACTCGGTCGCGTAGTCCACTTCGTCGCGCGACATCGGTTCACGCTTACGGAGTTTCGCCAGTACCGCTTTGTGTGCGCCGACTTGTTCCCCCAGCGGATGGGATGTCCGCCTCTCCAGCCGGCTGATGTAGACGAATACACAACTGGCGAAGATCACTTCCATCACAGCAGCGAGGATCGAGAGATCACCCCACGGTCCGAGATCCACCCTGGCGCTCCTCTGTTCTCTGTGCGCTCACAACCAAGAAAACATTACCGGACCTAACTAGTTTTGCCGGATCTCACAGCAACAAGACAGGTTGTGCGGTTCTGCGAGCCATCCGAACGGGTAGCTCGGGCCGGCGCTGGGTACCCGCGCCCCATGCAACGTGGATTGATCGTCGTCGGCAGTGGCCCGGCAGGTGTCAGCGCCGCCGCAACATTTCGTGAGCACAACTCCGAACTACCGGTACAGATCGTCACCGACGACCCTGACCATCCCTATGCGCGGCCACCGCTGAGCAAGGAGTATCTCCGCGCGGAGACCGACGATGTCGAGCTGCACGAACCGAAGTGGTTTGCCGAGCGCAACATCGAGGTGCTGCACCTCGGGCCGATCGACCGGATCAATATCGCCGCGAAGACCGTCGCGGTCGGGAGCAAGACGATGCCCTACGGCTCGCTGGTGCTGGCCTGTGGCAGTGGTCCGAACGCGCTGCCGGTGCCCGGCGGCGAATCAGCGCTGCAATTGCGCTCGTTGTCGGACGCCGCTCGGCTGCGCGCCGCCGGCAGCGAGGCGAATTCGGCGGTGGTGATCGGAGCCGGCTTCATCGGCTGTGAGGCGGCCGCCTCGCTGGCCATGCGGGGAGTGAAGACCACCCTGGTGGCGCCCGACGCAGCGCCGCAGGCCAAGCGGCTCGGCAGCGAGGCCGGTGCTCGACTGCGGGCGATGCTGGACGAGGTGGGAGTGCGTTACGTCGGTGGTGTGTCGGTCGCCTCGCTGGCAGCCGGTGTGGTGCACCTCGACAACGGCGACGCCATCGACACCGACCTGATTCTGGCTGCCACGGGGGTCACGCCACGCAGCGGTGTGGCGGCGGACGCCGGACTGGAGGTCGACGACGGGCGCATCGTGGTCGGCCCCGACATGCGCACCTCCGTCGGCGACATCTACGCCGCCGGTGATGTCGCCCTGGCGTTCAATGCCGGCGCAGGCCGAAGGTTGCCGGTGGAGCACTGGCAGGATGCCGACGATCAGGGCGCGGTAGCCGGCCGGAACGCCGCCGGAGGATCGGCCACCTGGGATGCGGTGCCGGGCTTCTGGTCCACCATCGGGGAAGCGACGATCAAGTACCACGCCTGGGGTGACGGCTATGAGCACAGCTGGTTCATCGACCATGGCGACGGTTTCACCGTCTGGTACGAGGCGCAGGGTGTGGCCGTGGGGGTCCTCACCCACAACTGCGATGACGACTACGACCGTGCCGAAGAGCTCATCGCCGAGGGTAGGCCCGCCCTACGGTGACGCATATCGCCGATCGCGCCACCAGAGTCGGCAAACTTGGGATCGGTAGCGATCCGTCGGTCCAGACTCGATCACAGCAGGCGCCGCCGAAAGGCGCCTTTTCGAGGAGGACACCATGTCGCGAATTCTTGTCGCCGCCGTTGCGGCCACCGCCCTGATGACCGGTGGCCTGGGGGCTGCTGCGGTGGGGATGGCTGCCGGGACGGCCCAGGCCGCTCCCCAGTGCTCACCGGGGGAGGCAAATACCCCTCGCTGCGCGCCGCCGGAAGGGCCACCGGCCTGCAATGCCTTCGGCGACTGCGGTCAGATCTGGTGCCCGGCGTCGGGGATGAACTCGGTTCCCGGTTGGGATCTGAACACCTGCCACACCTTCCATTTCGACCCGAACGCGCCGTTGAACAGGCCGATCATGATCTCGGGCAACCCTCCGGGACCCGCGGCGCCGCCACCGCCGCCGTGCATTCTGTTCATCAACTGCCTGCCGGGGCTGACGCATCCCTGATCGCACCGGTGCACCGGAAGGGTCAAACTCGGCATCGGGCCGCCAGCACGTCGGCGACCACCGCGGCGACGGTATCCGCCAACGGGATCGGGGCGTCGACCTCGGTGTCGTAGAGAAAGTGCGAGGACGCGACGTGGGTCCCGCAGTATTCGAAGATGCCGTGTTCGATGCCGGTCCGCATCGACTCGGTGTAGCCGTGCCGTTCGTAGGTGCCAGGGTCGGTGCCGGCGAGTGCCAGTAGGTGAATGTCACGACGGGTGAGGGCATCGCCGGGGGCGGCCTCGTCCCCATAGGCCCAGCCGTAGTTCAGCACGCGGTCGATCCAGCCCTTGAGCAGGCCCGGCATGCCCCACCAGTAGACGGGGTAGACGAGCACGACGGCGTCGGCGCGTTCCACTCGTTGCTGTTCGCGCCGCACATCGTCGGGATACGGTCCCTTCCCACGCATCGCGGCCAGATCGTCGGCGGTGAAGCGTGGATCGAACTCCTCGGTGGCCAGATCGGCAACCTCGGCGGTGTGGCCGAGTGGGGCGCTGAGTTCCGCGGCCAGCATGCGCGCGGCGGACGCTGTCAGCGACTCGGGTTGCGGATGTGCGAACAGGACGAGCGTGTGCATGCTTGCTCCCGGTATTGTCGGCATGAGTTCAAGTTACAGTTGGTAACTTACGAATAGTAACTTAAACACGGCAGGAGGTGCAGGCGTGGCGGAGGTGACGCGAAAGCGCATGTCGAACGCGGAGCGCCACGCCCAATTGCTCGATATCGCCCAGGAACTCATCCGCGTCGACGGCAGCGACGCACTGACCCTCGCTCGGATCGCCGAGCGAGCCGGGGTGGCCAAACCGCTCGTCTACAACCACTTCGGCACGCGCGCCGCGGTGCTGGCCGAGCTCTACCGCGCCTTCGACGAACGCCAGCATGCCGCTCTGGACGCGGCTCTGGCCACCTCGCCCGGCGATCTGGACACGGTGGCGCACACGATCGCCGACGCCTACGTCGGTTGCGCGCTGAGCGAAGGCACGGAGCTGCCCGGACTGATTGCCGCGCTCGCCGGCTCACCGGAACTCGAACGCCTACGCCGCGACGCCGATCAAACCTTCGGCAGCAAATGCCGAAAAGCGCTGCTGCCCTTCGCCCGCAGCGGCGAGATTCCCGACGCGGCCATCCACGCGATCCTGGGTGCGGCCGACGGTATCGCGCGGGCGGTCATCGCGGGGGAGATCTCTGCCGAGGATGCGCACGCGGCGCTGTCCACCGCGATCGCCGCGCTGGTCAGCCCACGCTGATCAGCACCACCCCGGCCAACACCACGGCCGATGCGATCGCGCGCCGGCCGCCGAGCTTCTCGCCGAGGAACACCGTCCCGATCAGTGCACCGAAGACGATGCTCGTCTCCCGCAGCGCGGCGATCGGCGCCAGTGCCCCGCTGGTCTGCGCCCACAGCACGATCGAGTAGGCGGCCAGCGAGATCACTCCTCCCGTGATCCCCGCCCCGGCGGACTCGCGGAACGCCGGCGCGAGTCTGCCGCGCCGCCGTATCACCGCCAGCACCGCGATCGGCGGGCCCTGCAGCAGGAACATCCACCCGATGTAGGCGGCCAACGGCGCCTCCCGCACCCCGAGCCCGTCGACGACGGTGTACGCGGCGATCATCACACCGGTGAGCAGGGCCGCCGTCAGCGCCGGGATGTCGTGGCGGCTCGGCCGTCCTCCGATGAACACCAGCGCGGCGAGCCCCGCGGAGATCGCCACCACCCCGGCGAGTTCACGCGGCGGGAGGTCGTTGCCGAGCACCACGACCGACACCAGGGCCACGATCCACGGTGACGTGCCGCGGGCCAGCGGATACATCTGGCTGAACTCGCCGAGCTGGTAGCTCGCGAGCAGCAGCAGGTTGTAGGCCACGTGCAGCACCGCGGAGGCGATGATGAACGGCCATGCGCCGGCCGGCGGAAACCCGGCGATCAACGCCAGCGCCCCGCCGCCGACCATGTCGACAACCCCGATGAGCGCGAAACCCACCAGCCGGTCGTTGACGTTGTGCGCCAACGAGTTCCAGATGGCGTGCAGCAGCGCCGAGAACAATACGGCGAGGGCAATGGTCGGCGTCATCCGAGGACCTTCCCGGTGGCACGCGCGCGCCACCGCAAGATCCTCCAGGCTTTTATCCGTTCAGATGACCGCGAGTGTTCGGAACTCCCGGTGGCGTCGCTCGGACCAGTCGCGTGTGACCGCCGGAACCCTAGACGCTATCGGCGACGACTGTACTCGCACGCGTCGCGTCGTCATAGTCGATGCCCCACGACGCGGACAACGTCTCGTCGGGGGCCAGCCAGCGCAGACCGACCCCGTGGTTGAACGCATCGGCCGGTGCGGTCATCGGTTCGAGTGCCACCGCCGTCGCGAACCTGTTTGCGTGGGGGAACTCCCGGGTGATGAAGACGTGCACGAATCCGAAGCTCTCGTCGGCCCACAGCGCGACGGTGCGACCGTCGGAGGAGCGCAGCGTGTGCACACTGCGACCATCTGGCGGTGTCGGTACCGACCACGCGTCGTCGAGATCCAGATCGGCAATGACGCGTCCACTGCGCAGGTCCCACTGCGTGCCCGCCACGGCGGTGCACCCGTTCGGGATGAGCCGGTCGTCGACGTCGATGTGATGCGACCCGTCCACGGTGAGCGTCAACGCCTCGGTGGGGATGTCGCCGATCTTGAGAAAGGGATGGGCGCCGATCGCCACTGGGGCGCAGTCCGATCCGAGGTTGCGCACCGTGTGCGTCACGCTCAGCCCGTCGGGCACCAATCGGTAGGCGACCTCGGTCTGGAGATGGAAGGGATACCCGGGCTGCGGAACCACCGGCGCACCGAGGGTGATCGCCGAGGCCGACCGCGCAATGACCTGATGAGTGGTGTCGCGCAGCAGCCCATGTAATGCGCTGCCATGGCTCGGATCGGTGACATCGAGTTGGTGGGTACGCCCGTCGTGGACCCACCGGCCGTCGCGCACCCGATTGGGCCACGGAATCAAGACGGCACCGCAGCTGAAGGGCACGGGCGTGTGGTCGTCGACACCGGCGGTGATCTCCACGCCGTCGACGCACAGCTGCCGAATGGCCGCACCCTCCGCGGCGATCACCCCGCGCACCGTGCGCCCATCGCGGTGCAGGGCGAGCTCGTACCCAGCGCCTGCCATGGGACTAGCCGCCGGCGCCGTGGCCGGCATGGGTCGCCACGATCGTCGGTTCGTGGTGGCCGTGTCGACGCATCGCGGCACACACGGCGTCACCGACGGCCCCCGATCGCTCGGTCTCGACCAGCGTGATCACGCAGCCGCCGAAGCCGCCGCCGGTCATCCGGGCACCCAATGCTCCTGCCTGCACCGCGGTTTCGGCGATCCGGTCGATGTGATCGGTGGTGATCTCGAAATCGTCTCTCATCGATTTCTGTGACGCGGTCAGCAGCCGGCCGACCTCGACGAAGTCGGAACGATGCAGCGCTTCGACGGTATCGAGCACCCGCTGGTTCTCGGTGAGGATGTGCCGGGCGCGCCGGCCGTCCTCGGAGTCCGGTAGCCCGCTGAGCACCTGTGGTCCCCGGTCCTGCAGATCGCGCAGCGTGGAAACACCCAGCGCGGCCGCGGCGCGCTCGCAGGAGGCGCGGCGGTCGGCGTATTCACCGCCGGCATGCTGATGTGCGGCATGGGAATTGATGAGCAGCAGGGTCATGCCGTGGGCCTCGGGCTCGAACGGCACCGAGCGGGTGCTGAGGTCACGGAAATCGATCAGCTGGGCGCGTCGCCGTTCGGCGAACAGGATCGCCAGCTGATCCAACAGCCCTGTCGGGGCGCCCACATAGTCGTTCTCCGCGCGCTGTGCGATCCGGGCCTGCTCGACGCGGTCCAGCCTCCGGTCGGTGGCGGACAGAATCGCGCCCAGTACCGCGCACTCCAGCGCGGCGGACGACGCCAGGCCGGAGCCCGTGGTGACACCGCCGGTGACTGCCATCGCGCCGCCGGGGACGGGATGCCCCGCGCTCTGCAACGCCCACACCACACCGGCCACGTACGCGGCCCAGCCGCCCACGTCGCCGGGCACCGTGTTCAGCGCCAACCGGACCGGCGCCGCCTCCCGGTCGCTGCGCACGACGAGTGTGTCGGTGTCAGCGGGTGCAAATGTCACCGTGGTGCGTTCGGGTAGCGCGATGGGCAGCGCGAAACCGTAGTTGTAGTCGGTGTGTTCGCCGATGAGGTTGATCCGGCCCGGTGCGCTGTACTCGACTGGTCGTGTCATAGTTCCCGCAACCTGCCGGCGACGATCTCGGGGGTGGTGTCGTTGATGAATGCGCCCATCGCCGATTCCGAGCTGGCCAGATACTTGATCTTGTTGGCGGTGCGCCGTATCGAGAGCAACTCGACGTGGAAGTACCCCTCGCGTTGCGCGTCGTCATCGGTGTACTGGTGCAGTGCCGACATGTACGGCAGCGGCGCGTCGTACAGCCGGTCGAACCGTCCCAGCACGTCGAGATAGATCCGTGCGAAGCTCTCGAGTTCCGCATCGTCGAGTTCGGTCAGGTTGCGCACGAACCTGTGCGGATAGATGTGCACCTCCAGCGGCCACCGTGAGGCGAAGGGGACGAAGGCGGTGAATGCCTCGTTCTGTGCCACGATCCGGCTGCCCTGGTCGAGTTCATCGGCGAGGATGCGGGCGAACAGGTTGGTGCCGTGCCGTTCTCGATGTAGTCCGGCTTGGCGCAGCATGGTGGCGGTGCGTGGTGTCAGGTAGGGGTAGGCGTAGATCTGACCGTGCGGATGGGTCAGTGTCACGCCGATCTCCTCGCCGCGGTTCTCGAAGCAGAACACCTCTTCGATACCCGGTCGCGCCATCAACTCCGCGGTGCGGTGCCGCCAGGCCTGCACGACCAGCAGAGCGTGGGCGGCATCGAGATCGGCGAACCGGCCGGTGTGGTCACTGGAGAACGCGATGACCTCACAGTGACCGGTACCCGGTGCGGAGATGAACCCGTCGGTGGCGTCGGGAAGCCCAGGCGTGCTGTCGCCGGCCAGACTGGGGAATCTGTTCTCGAACACCACCACGTCATAGTCGGGTGCCGGCACCTCGCTGGATATCCCGGAGGGTCCCGGGCACAGCGGGCACTGGTCGGGAGCCGGCTTGTACGTGCGGTTCTGGCGCAGGGCCGCGATGACCACCCATTCGCCGGTCTGGCGGTCCAGCCGCAACTCGGTGTGCGAGCCGGCCCGGCCCGGCAGGGTGCGACGATCCGGATGCGGTTCGGCAGCATGTCCGGGCAGCGAGAAGAACAGCAGTTCGCGTTCGTCGGCCAACGGCCATCGCAGCGGCTCGATCGTCATGTCCCGATCATCCGGGCGCGTTCGCGCGAGGCCTGGACGCGCTGCCAGGGCTGCGCGAGTTCCTGGAAATGCCGGGCATTCTCGGCGGCGATGATGTGGCTGACCCGCTCGGCGAGCTGGCTCGGCGTCAGGCCGAACTCCGCGAGAACCTCGTCTGAGGGCGGGCCGCCGTAGGGGGACCAACTGCGAACGTAGTCGAGGATCTCGCGGTCGAACCGGTCCATGGCGCTACGAGCCGCCCTTCTTCTTGTTGTAGACGTCGAATCCCACCGCGGCCAGCAGCACCAGTCCCTTGATGACCTGCTGGACATCGCTGCCGATGCCGATCAGCGACATCCCGTTGTTCAACACGCCGAGCACGAAGCCGCCGATGATGGCGCCGAACACGGTGCCCACGCCGCCGTTGGCCGAGGCGCCGCCGATGAACGCCGCGGCGATCGCCTCCAACTCCATGCCGATACCGGCCTGCGGGGTGGCCGAATTGAGCCGCGCCGCGAAGAGCAGACCGGCCAGGGCTGAGAGCAGACCCATGTTGACGAAGACCAGGAACGTGACGCGCTTGGTCTTCACGCCGGAGAGCCGGGCGGCGGCCACGTTGCCGCCCACCGCATACACCTGTCGTCCGAATACGCTGCTGCGCATGACGAATGCGTAGATGACGAAGGCGACCGCCAGGATGATCCCGACCACCGGTACACCGCGGTAGCTCGCGAGGAGCAGCGTGAAGGCGGCCAGGGCGGCGACGATGGCGGCGCACTTGAAGACGAACCATCCGAAGGGCAGGACGTCGAACTCATAGCGGGTCTGGGCGTTGCGCTGGCGAACCTGCTGCCACACCGCGGCGACCATCACCAGCGCACCGAGGATCATCGTGGGCCAGTGGTAGAGGCTGCTGCCGCCGACCTCGGGCAGGAAGCCACTGCTGACCTGGCTGAAGCTGCGGGGGAACGGTGCAATCGACTGACCCTCGAGCAGATACTGGGTCGCGCCTCGGAAGACCAGCATGCCGGCCAACGTCACGATGAACGACGGAATCCCGACGTAGGCGATCCAGAAGCCCTGCCACGCACCGATCAGCGCGCCCAACAGCAGGCACAGCCCGACCGCGACCGGCCACGGCATGTCCTGTCGGATCATCAACACCGCCGACATGGCTCCGATGAAACCGGCGATGGAGCCGACCGACAGGTCGATGTGGCCGGAGATGATGACGATGACCATCCCGATCGCCAGGATCAGGATGTAACCGTTCTGCTGAACGATATTGGTGACGTTGAGCGGTTTGAGCAGGATCCCGCTGGTCCACAGCTGGAACAGGATGACGATCAGAACCAGCGCGACGACCATGCCGTACTGCCGGAAGTTCTTGCGTACGGCCGTCACCAGTCGCGCTGCGCCGGATTCCGGCGGCGGCGCCGGTGCGCTCGAGGCCGCGTCCACCGTGGAACTGGTGGTCATGAGGTCGATCCCTTCATCATGTAATGCATCAGTGTTTCCTGCGCGGCGTCCTCGCGGGCGACCTCACCGGTGAGCCTGCCCTCGTTGAGGGTGTAGATGCGGTCACACAGGCCGATCAGCTCCGGCAGCTCGGAGGAGATCACGATCACCGATTTCCCCTGGGAAGCCAGCGAATTGATGATCGTGTAGATCTCGTACTTGGCGCCCACATCGATACCGCGGGTGGGTTCGTCGAGGATCAGCACGTCCGGGTCGGCGAAGATCCACTTGCTCAGCACCACCTTCTGCTGATTGCCGCCCGACAGGTTGCCGGTGGTGGYCCGCACCGACGGAGCCTTGATGTGCATGTCCTTGCGGAAGCGCTCGGCGACGACGGTCTCTTCGTGTTCGTTGATGACGGTCGCTCTGCTGACCTTCGGCAGCGATGCCAGGGTCACGCTGCGGGCGATGTCATCCATCAGGTTCAGTCCGTAATGCTTGCGGTCCTCGGTGGCATAGGCGATACCGTGCGCGATCGCCTCGGAGACGGTGCGGGTGCGGATCTCCTTGCCGTCCTTGAAGACCGTGCCGCCGCCCTTCTTCCCGTAGCTGCGCCCGAAGACGCTCATCGCCAGCTCGGTGCGCCCGGCCCCCATCAGCCCTGCCAGGCCCACCACCTCGCCGCGTCGCACGCTGATCGACACCCCGTCGACGACCTTGCGCTCCTGATCGAGCGGATGGAAGACCGTCCAGTCCTCGATCGCGAAGGTGACCTCGCCGACGGGATGGGGAGTGCGCGGCGGGAAACGGTCGACCATGTCCCGACCTACCATGCCGCGGATGATGTGTTCCTCGGTGAGTCCGGCTTCGACGGCCCGGGTCTCGATGGTCTGACCGTCACGCAGGATGGTGATGGTGTCGGCCACCCGCATCACCTCGTTGAGCTTGTGCGAGATGATGATGCAGGTCAGACCCTGGCCGGCGAGCTCGACGATGAGGTCGAGCAGGTGCCTGCTGTCCTCGTCGTTGAGGGCCGCCGTCGGCTCGTCGAGGATGAGTAGCTTCACCTTCTTCGACAGCGCCTTGGCGATCTCGACGAGTTGCTGCTTACCGACTCCGATATCGGAGATCAGGGTCTGCGGGTTCTCGTTCAGACCCACGCGGTCGAGCAACTGCTGGGCGTGACTGGTGGTCTCGTGCCAGCTGATGATCCCGCCCGACGCGTGTTCATTGCCGAGAAAGATGTTCTCGGCAATGGACAGCACGGGCACCAGGGCGAGTTCCTGGTGGATGATGCCGATGCCGCGGCGCTCGCTGCTGCGGATGTCCTTGAACTCGCCCGGCCGGCCGTCGAAGACGATGTCGCCCTGGTAGCTACCGTGCGGGTAGATACCACTGAGCACCTTCATCAACGTGGACTTCCCGGCGCCGTTCTCCCCGCAGATGGCGTGGATCTCACCGTGGCGCACCGTGAGGTTGACCTCGCTCAGTGCGGTGACGTTGCCGAATCGCTTGGTGATGTCGCGCATCTCGAGCAACGGCGCGGCCGTCGCCCGGCTCACGCGAGTTGTGCCGACGTGTAGTAGCCGGACTCGACGAGCACCTTCTCGTAGTTGGTCTTGTCCACGCTGACGGGGTCGAGCAGGAAGGCCGGGACGACCTTGATGCCATTGTCATAGGTGGTGGTGTCGTTGGTCTCGGGTGTCCCACCGGTGAGCAGCGAATCCACCATCTGCACAGCGGCATTGGCCAGTTCGCGGGTGTCCTTGAACACGGTCTGGGTCTGCTCGCCGGCGATGATCGATTTCACCGATGCGAGCTCGGCATCCTGCCCGGTGACGATGGGCAGCGGGTTGGCCGGCGTTCCGTAGCCGGCGCTCTTCAACGCCGAGATGATGCCCAGGGACATGCCGTCGTAGGGGGAGAGCACCGCGTCGACCCGTCCGCTGGTGTACGCGCGGCTCAGCAGGTTGTCCATGCGCGACTGTGCCAGCCCGCCGTCCCAGCGCAGCGTGGCCACCTGGTCGAAGGAGGTCTGACCGCTCTTGACGACCAGCTTCCCGTTGTCGATGTAGGGCTGCAGCACGCTCATGGCGCCGTCGAAGAAGAACGTCGCGTTGTTGTCGTCGGGGGAACCGGCGAACAGTTCGATGTTGAACGGGCCCTTGCCATCTGCGACGCCGAGCTTGTCGACGATGTAGGTGGCTTGCAGGACACCGACCTTGAAGTTGTCGAAAGTCGCGTAATAGTCCACGTTCTCGGTGCCCCGGATCAGCCGGTCATAGCTGACCACCGGGATGTCGGCGTCAGCGGCGCGTTGCAGGATGTCGGTCAGCGAGGAGCTGTCGATGGGGGCGATGACCAGAGCCTTGACGCCCTTGGTGATCATGTTCTCGATCTGCGAGACCTGGTTCTGCACGACGTCGTCGCCGTACTGCAGGTCGGTTTGGTAGCCCAGTTTCTGGAACTGCGCGGCGATGTTGTCGCCGTCGGCCACCCAGCGTTCGGATGACTTGGTGGGCATCGCGATGCCCACGGTGCCGGTGCGTTCACCGCCGCCGCCGGCCGCGTCCGGCGCGTCCGGGCGACCACAACCGGCGCTGGTCAGTGCCGCCACCACGGCGAGTGCGCCGAAAGCGCGAGCAAGGCTCTTACGCATGAAATCCTCCGAATGGGTTCTGCTCAGAACGCGCGGCCGGCGTGACCGGCGCGCGGTGATGTGAGCGCTAACATCGAGAAGTGTGTGACCGGGCTCACGGCTTTGTCAAGCCCTCGGAACAATCGATGTGAGCGCTCACAAGGTCGTTGACAACCGCTGGATGTGAGCGTTAACATTCGCTCGGTGTAACGCCGGTCACATCGAAAATCCATCCCTCGGCCGGCCTCAAATCTCCGCACATCGCGGCCCGATCTCGGCAAACAGCGACAAAAGAGGAGTTACCGTCATGAGGTTTCGCACTGTGGTCGTGGCCGCGGCGTCGGCCGTCCTGTTGGCCGGATGCGGCAGCGGGCAGGCACCCGGCGGCGGGTCCGAATCCGGCAGCGACGGGGGACAGCTCACCATGGGCTTCTCGCAGGTCGGTGCCGAGAGCGGCTGGCGCACCGCGAACACCAAATCGATCCAGGACGCGGCCAAGGACGCCGGGGTCGACCTGAAGTTCTCCGACGCCAACGGCGAGCAGGAAAATCAGATCTCGGCCATCCGGTCCTTCGTGCAACAGGGCGTCGATGTCATCGCGTTCAGCCCCGTCGTGCGCACCGGCTGGGATGCCGTGCTGCTCGAGGCCAAGAACGCCGGCATCCCGGTGATCCTCACCGACCGCGCCGTCGACACCCAGGAGCCCGACGTCTACAAGACCTTCCTGGGCGCCGACTTCGTCGACGAGGGCCGGCGTGCCGGCGACTGGGTGGTCCAGCAGTACGCGTCGGCGCCCGGACCGGTCAACATCGTGCAACTCGAAGGCACCACCGGCGCCGACCCGGCCATCGATCGCAACTCCGGCTTCGCGGACGCCATCTCCGCCAACCCGAACCTGAAGATCATCGCCTCGCAGAGCGGGGACTTCACCCGCTCGGGCGGCAAGCAGGTGATGGAAGCGTTCCTGAAGGCACACCCGCAGATCGACATGGTGTTCTCGCAGAACGACGACATGGGCCTGGGCGCGATGGAGGCCATCGAAGCGGCCGGGAAGAAACCCGGTCAGGACATCAAGATCGTCACCATCGACGCCACCCACGACGGGATGCAGGCGTTGGCCGACGGCAAGTTCAACTACATCGTCGAGTGCAACCCGCTGCTCGGACCGCAACTGATGGACCTCGCCAAGCAGGTCGTCGCCGGCGAGCAGGTTCCGGAACGGGTGGTCACCCCCGACGAGGCCTTCGACCAGCAGCAAGCGGCCGCGGTGCTGCCGGACCGCAAGTACTGATGACCGCGTCGCTGTCGGAAACCGTTGTGCAGCCGGTGATCCAGCTGACCGGGGTCACCGTCGAGTTCCCCGGGGTCAAAGCACTCGACGGCGTCGACCTGCGGCTGCTTGCCGGCGAGATCCATGCGCTGATGGGTGAGAACGGCGCCGGGAAGTCCACGTTGATCAAGGCGCTGACCGGCGTCCACGACATCGCTGCGGGGACGATCACCATCGACGGCGAGGAGCGCCGGTTCAGCACTCCGCGTCAAGCACAGGACGCCGGCATCAGCACGGTGTATCAGGAGGTCAACCTCTGCCCGAATCTGACGGTGGCAGAGAACATCCTGTTGGGTCGCGAGCCCAGACGCTTCGGGCGGATCGACTACCGCGCCATGAACCGCCGCGCCGCCGAACTGCTCGGTGAGCTCGACCTGACCATCGATCCGGGCGACACGCTGGGGGCGCACCCGATCGCCTTGCAGCAGCTGGTCGCCATCGCCCGGGCGATGGCGGTGTCGGCGCGGGTGTTGATCCTCGACGAACCCACGTCCAGCCTGGACGCCGACGAGGTCGCCGAACTGTTCCGGGTGATGCGCAACCTCCGCGACCGCGGGGTGGCGATCCTGTTCGTCTCGCACTTCCTGGATCAGGTGTACGAGATCTCGGACCGGATGACCGTGCTGCGCAACGGACGGCTGGTGGCCGAGTATCTGACCGCGGAACTCGACAAGGTGGCCCTGATCTCCGCGATGCTCGGGCACGAACTCGACCTGCTGGACGACCTGGAGGAGGCGGTCGCCGCCGCGAGCGGCACCGGCGCCGACGAGACCGTGCTCAGCGCGCAGCAGCTCGGGCGTGCCCCCGGCATCCACCCGACCGACCTCGACGTTCACCGCGGCGAGGTGATCGGTCTGGCAGGACTATTGGGTTCGGGACGGACAGAACTGGCCAGGCTGCTCTTCGGCGCCGATCACGCCACCAGCGGACGCATGGTCATCAACGGCAAGGCCGTGCCGATGCGTTCGCCGCGGGCCGCCATCGCCAACGGTTTCGCCTTCTCCTCGGAAGACCGCAAGGGTGAAGGCATCATCGGCGAGCTCTCGGTGCGGGRCAACATGATCCTGGCGCTGCAGGCCCGCCGCGGCTTCGCCCGGCCCCTGTCGAAGAAAACCAAGGACGACCTGGTGGCTCGCTACCTGGAGGCCCTCGACATCCGGCCCCGCGACCCGTCCGCGCTGGTGAAGAATCTCAGCGGCGGCAACCAGCAGAAAGTCCTGCTGGCGCGGTGGCTGATCACCGCGCCCCAACTCTTCATCCTCGACGAGCCGACCAGAGGCATCGATATCGGTGCCAAATCGCAGATCCAGAAACTCGTCACCGACCTGTCGGCCGACGGGATGGCGGTGGTGTTCATCTCCGCGGAACTCGAAGAGGTGTCGCGGATCAGTGACCGCATCCTGGTGCTGCGCGACGGGCACTGCGTCGACGAGGTCGGCAACGACTGCTCGGTCCAGCGGCTGACCGAACTGATCGCCGGGGTGAGCGCGTCATGAGGGCCAAGCTGTTGGCATCGCCGCTGCTGTGGCCCGCGCTCGCGCTGATCGCCCTGCTGGCGGTCAATGTCATTCTCACGCCGAGCTTTCTGACGCTGCGGATGCAGGACGGTCACCTCTTCGGCAGTCTGATCGACATCCTGCGCAACGGTGCTCCCACCATGTTGATCGCGCTCGGCATGACCCTGGTGATCGCCTCGCGCGGCATCGACCTGTCGGTGGGCGCGGTCGTCGCCATCAGCGGCGCGCTGGCCTGCGCCCACATCGCCGCCTCCGCGGACCCGGGCAGTCCCGGCACCGTCGTCACCGCGATGGCGATCGCACTCGGTGTGGCGGTGGCCCTGGGATTGTGGAACGGGGTGCTCGTCTCGGTCTGCGGTATCCAACCGATCATCGCGACCCTGGTGCTGATGACGGCCGGCCGCGGTATCGCGCTGCTGGTCACCGACGGCCAGATCGTCACGGTGACCAGCGCACCGTTCAAGATCCTCGGCGCGGGTTACGCATTCGGCTTGCCGGTGGCAATTCTGGTCAGCCTGTCGGTGTTCGCGGTGGTGGCCCTGCTGACCCGGTGCACCGCGCTGGGCATGCTGCTGGAATCGGTGGGCATCAATCCCGAAGCCAGCCGCCTCGCCGGCGTGCGCCACCGCTCGATCGTCTTCGCGGTCTACGTGTTCAGCGCCTTGTGCGCAGGAGTCGCCGGCCTGATGATCGCGTCGAACATCTCCGCGGCCGACGCCAACAACGCCGGGCTGTGGATAGAAATGGACGCCATCCTGGCCGTGGTGATCGGTGGAACATCGCTGCTCGGCGGGCGATTCAGTCTGACCGGAACGATTCTCGGCGCGCTGATCATCCAGACCCTGACCACCACCGTCTACACGGCGGGAATCACGCCGGAGACCACACTGGTGTTCAAGGCGCTGGTCGTGGTCATCGTGTGCCTGCTGCAGGCCCCGAAGTTCCGGGCGCTGCTGTCGCGGCGCCGGACACCTCGGCTCCCGAGAACGATCGACCCTCCGGAATCACAGTTGAATTCGGCTGAACGGCCCTCGATCTCGCAGCGCACCCCGGTGGTGGTGACCAAATGAGCATCCAGACCGCCGTGCGACCCCGCGACGTCCGCGCCGAACTGATCCGGCGTGCGCGGGGGCGCTACCTGTCACCGCTGGCCTCGCTGGTGCTGTTCATCGTGCTATTCGTCGCGGTCATCGCCCGCTACGAATTCGCCAGCCCCGCGCAGGTCTTCCTGAATCTGCTCGTCGACAACGCCTACCTGATCGTGCTGGCCGTCGGCATGACCTTCGTGATCCTCACCGGCGGCATCGATCTCAGCGTCGGCGCGGTGGTCGCGCTGTCCACCGTGATTCTGGCGACCACGCTGCGAGCCGGGTGGCCCATGCCGCTGGCCGTGGCAGTGGTCCTGGTGGCGGGCCCCACCCTCGGTCTGATGATGGGACTGGTCATCGAATACTTCGATGTCCAGCCGTTCATCGCGACGCTCGCCGGGATGTTCCTGGCCCGCGGGCTGTGCTACGTGCTCAGCGTGGATTCGCTACCCATCAGGGATCCCGCCCTGCGCGCCTTCGGACTCAATTACGTCTACCTCTATGACGACAAATTCATCCGCTGGAGCGTCGTCGTCGCGCTCGCCGTCGTGGTGATCGGTGCGTACGTGCTGCACAAGACCCGTTTCGGCCGCACGGTGTACGCGGTCGGTGGCAACCGGCAGTCGGCGCAGCTGATGGGGCTCGACGCCGCCCGGGCCAACGTCTCGGTGTACGCCAT
This sequence comes from Mycobacterium sp. P4_H6, assembly GCF_056400845.1. Lineage (NCBI taxonomy): Bacteria > Bacillati > Actinomycetota > Actinomycetes > Mycobacteriales > Mycobacteriaceae > Mycobacterium > Mycobacterium sp. P4_H6. The sequence goes on from NZ_JBFUKN010000082.1 coordinate 16,704, forward strand.
CAGCGGGCTGTGCGCGGCGGTGGCCGGTCTGCTGCTCGCCGTGCAGAAACTGTCCGGATACAGTCTCAACGGCATCGGGCTGGAACTCGACGCCATCGCCGCCGCGGTGATCGGTGGCGTACTGCTCTCCGGCGGTGTGGGTTTCGTGCTCGGATCCGTGATCGGCGTGCTGGTGCTCGGTACGATTCAGACATTCGTCACGGCCGCGAACCTCGACTCGTATTGGACGCGCATCATGACCGGGGCGTTGCTGCTGGTATTCGTTCTCGTGCAGCGCCTAGTGGTGAGGAAGTCCGGATGAGCATCCAGCCCAACAGCCCGGTACCCGGCAAGCCGGTCATGGCCGACGTCGCGCGTCTGGCGGGCGTCAGCCACCAGACGGTGTCACGGGTGATCAACGGATCGCCCAGCATCCGACCCGCCACCAAAGAGCGCGTCGAGCAGGCGATCTCGGAACTCGGATACCGTCCCAACACCGCGGCGCGCGCCCTGGTGACCCGGCGATCCAGGATCATCGGCATCGTCGGCACCAACGACGCGCTCTACGGACCGTCGAGCATCCAGCGGTCGGTGGAGGAGGCAGCGCGGGCCGCCGGCTACTTCTCCAGCATGGTGCCGCTGGTCGACCTGACCGGTGAGGCGCTGCACGATTCCCTCGATCATCTGGCCCGGCAATCGGTGGAGGCGATCGTGATGATCGCCGCGCAGGAGGGCGCCCTGGCGGTTGCGCATGCCGCCGACGCCGGCGTGCCGCTCATCGTGGTCGAGGGTGATCTCTCCGGGCGCGGGCTCAGCGTCGGCGTCGACCAGATCGACGGTGCCCGCCAGGCCACCCAGCACCTCATCGACCTCGGCCACCGCGTCATCGACCATGTGGCGGGTCCGCCGACCTGGACCGAGGCCAAGGGCCGCCGGATCGGATATGAGGAGACCATGCGCGACAACGGTCGTGCGGTACGGGAGTCGTTGACGGGGGATTGGACCCCGGCCCGCGGCTACGAGATCGGCTGCGAACTGGCACGGCGCAACGAGGCGACGGCGGTGTTCGTGGCCAACGACCAGATGGCGATCGGAGTACTGCACGCGTTCGCCCAGAACGGGATACGCGTTCCCGAAGATGTGAGTGTCATCGGATTCGACGACATCCCCGAGTCCGCCTACCTGAACCCCGCGCTGACGACCATCCGGCAGGACTTCAAGGCCGTCGGGCAGCGCGCGATCGAGCTGGTGATCGCCACGTTGGGCGGATCGACACTCGACGTTCCGCTGCTACCCCCCGAGCTGATCATCCGCGACAGTACCGCCACCATCCAGGAGAGTTCATGAGCACCGAGAAGTACACGGTCGGTGTCGATTTCGGCACCCTGTCCGGACGCGCGCTGGTGGTGCGGGTCAGCGACGGCCACCAGCTCGCCGCCGCCGAACATGCCTACCGGCATGGCGTCATCACCGACACGTTGCCCGGCAGCACGACACGCCTGCCGGCGCAGTGGGCGCTACAGGTTCCCGAGGACTACCTGGACGTGTTGCGCAGCGCCGTCCCCGAAGCCGTCGCGAAGTCCGGTGTCGACGCGAGTGACATCATCGGCATCGGCACCGACTTCACCGCGTGCACCATGGTGCCGGTCCGCCGCGACGGGACACCGCTGTATCAGCTGGCGGAGTTCGAAGATCGTCCGCACGCATACGGCAAGCTGTGGCGTCACCATTCGCCGCAGCCGCAGGCCGATCGCATCAACGCCGTTGCCGCCGAACGCCGTGAGCCATGGCTGTCGCGCTACGGTGGACTGATCTCCAGTGAGTGGGAGTTCGCGAAGGCCCTGGAGATCTTCGATGAAGATCCGCAGGTGTACCAGGCGATGGATCATTTCGTCGAGGCCGCCGACTGGATCGTCTGGCAACTGTGCGGGACCTACGTCCGCAACGCGTGTAGCGCAGGCTACAAGGGCATCCGGCAGGACGGCGGATACCCCTCACCGCAGTTCCTCTCCGAGGTGCGGCCGGGCTTCGGCGATTTCGTGACCGAGAAGCTCGACGCCCCGATCGGTCGGCTCGGTGACCGCGCGGGTGCGCTGACCGCGCAGGCCGCGCAGTGGACCGGGCTGCCGGAGGGCATCCCGGTCGCGGTGGGCAACGTCGACGCGCATGTCACGGTCGCGGCGGCCGATGCGCTGGATATCGGGCAACTGGTCGCCATCATGGGCACGTCGACCTGTCACGTGGTGAATTCCGACGTGCTGCGCGACGTCCCCGGCATGTGCGGAGTCGTCGACGGTGGAATCTCCTCGGGCAGTTGGGGATACGAGGCGGGGCAGTCCGGCGTCGGCGACATCTTCGGCTGGTTCATCGAGAACTGCGTGCCCGAGCGCTACCACGTCGAGGCCCGTCGCCTCGGTGTGTCGCTGCACGCCCACCTGACCGAACTGGCGAGCCGCCAGCAGGTGGGAGAGCACGGCCTGGTGGCGCTGGACTGGCACAGTGGCAACCGTTCGGTGCTGGTCGACCACGAGCTGTCCGGTGTCATGATCGGGCAGACCCTGCACACCACCTGCGTCGACATGTACCGGGCGTTGTTGGAGGCCACGGCGTTCGGTACCCGGATGATCGTCGAGACGTTCGCGACCTCGGGTGTCCGCATCGACGAGCTGGTGGTCGCCGGAGGGTTGCTGAAGAACGAGCTGCTGATGCAGATCTATGCCGATGTGGTGGGGTTGCCGCTGTCGACGGTGCCGTCGGATCAGGCGCCCGCGCTGGGATCGGCGATTCACGCCGCGGTGGCGGCGGGCGCGTACCTCGATGTGGGCGCGGCCGCCCGGCACATGGGCACGCGGACCCGCAACGCCTATCTGCCCATCGCGCACAACGCCGCGGCCTACGACCGGCTCTACCGCGAGTACGTGGCGGCCTACGAGTGGTTCGGTCGCGGAAACGACATGATGCGCCGGCTCCGGCGCATCGCCACCCCGGAACCGGTAGGAGCCATCCGATGACCATCACGTCGGACATCGACCACGTCATTGCCGAACTGCGGCAACAGGTGTGCGATCTGCACGCCCTGCTCACCCAGTACGAACTGGTGATCTGGACAGCAGGCAACGTCTCGGCCCGGGTGCCCGGGCGCGACCTCATGGTCATCAAGCCCTCGGGTGCCGAGTACGCCTCACTGCGCGCCGAGGACATGGTGGTCTGCGACCTCTACGGCAATCTGGTCGACGGCGCGCTGGCACCGTCCTCGGACACCGCCGCCCACGCGTACGTGTACCGGCACATGCCCGAGGTGGGCGGGGTGGTGCATACGCACTCCACCTACGCCACCGCGTGGGCCGCCCGCGGCGAGCCGATCCCGTGTGTGCTCACCATGGCCGCCGACGAATTCGGTGGCGAGGTGCCGGTCGGTCCGTTCGCCCTGATCGGCGACGACTCGATCGGGCGTGGCATCGTGGAGGTGTTGCGGGACAGCCGATCCCCGGCGGTGCTGATGCGCAACCATGGGCCCTTCACCATCGGCCGGACCGCGCGCGATGCCGTCAAGGCCGCCGTCATGGTCGAAGACGTGGCGCGCACGGTGCACATCAGCCGGCAACTCGGTGCCGCGCCGCCCATCGACGCCGCCGACGTGACCGCGCTCTTCGACCGGTACCAGAACGTATACGGCCAGAACGAACAGACTTCCGACATCCACCAGGAGAACCCATGATCGCGTCCCGACTCGCCACCAGCCAGGTATGGCTGATCACCGGCAGTCAATCGTTGTACGGACCCGATGTCCTTGACCAGGTTGCCGACCAGTCACGCCAGATCGCCGAACGTCTCGACGGCAGTGCCGAGATCCCGGTCGAGGTGCGCTGGGTTCCGGTCGTCACCGATTCCGAACAGATCGCCCGGGTGCTCAGCGACGCCAATGCCGCACCGGAATGTGTCGGTGTCATCGCCTGGATGCACACCTTCTCACCGGCGAAGATGTGGATCCGCGGGCTCAAGTCACTGCGTAAACCATTGCTGCATCTGCACACCCAGTTCGGCGTCGAATTGCCCTGGCAGACCATCGACATGAACTTCATGAACCTCAACCAGGCCGCGCACGGAGACCGCGAGTTCGGGTACATCCAGTCCCGGTTGTCCACCTCGCGGAAGACCATCGCCGGACACGTCAGCGATCCGCGCACCCAGGTGCGGGTCGGGTCGTGGGTGCGCGCGGCACTGGGAGCCGCCGAGCTGTCGACGCTCAAGGTCGCGCGGTTCGGCGACAACATGCGTGGTGTCGCTGTCACCGAGGGCGACAAGGTCGAGGCGGAAGCGCATTTCGGCGCCTCCATCGATGCCTTCGGGGTCAACGATCTTGTCGGCGTCGTTGAACGAGTGCAGTCGGCTGACATCGACAAACTGGTGCGCGAATACGAACACACCTACCGGGTCGATCCGGACCTGTTGCCCGGCGGTGACCGGCATGTCGCCCTGCGGCACGGCGCGCAGATCGAGCTCGGACTGCGGAAGTTCCTGACCGACGGTGGGTTCCACGCCTTCACCACCAACTTCGAAGACCTCGGCGGGCTCCGTCAGCTGCCGGGGCTGGCGGTGCAGCGGCTGATGGCCGACGGCTACGGGTTCGGCGGCGAGGGCGACTGGAAGACCGCGATGATGCTGCGCACGGTGAAGGTGATGGCCGAGGGGCTGCCCGGTGGCACTTCGTTCATGGAGGACTACACCTACGATCTGACGCCCGGCCGCGAGCGCATCCTCGGTGCACACATGCTCGAGGTGTGTCCCAGCATCGCCGCATCGACCCCCACCCTGGAGATCCACCCGCTGTCGATCGGTGATCGCGACGATCCCGTCCGGTTGCGGTTCACCGCCGCACCCGCCGATGCCGTGATCATCGGGATCTGCGATATGGGCAGCCGATTCCGGCTGGTGGCCAACGAAGTTCGGGTCATCGAACCGACGGAGGAACTGCCGAACCTGCCGGTGGCGTGCGCGGTGTGGGAACCCTCCCCGTCCTGGTCGACCTCGGCGGAAGCCTGGTTGATGGCCGGTGCGCCGCACCACACCGTGCTCACCACCGCCGTCGGCACCGAGGTGTTCGAGGACTTCGCGACCATGACCGACACCGAACTGCTCGTCATCGACGACACCACCACGGTGCGCAACTTTCAGCACGAACTGCGGTGGAACGACGTCTATCACCACGTCGCCGCCGGACTGTGATCGCGGCGCGCCTGCACGCCGTCGGTGATCTACGCGTCGGCACCGAGGACGATCCCGGTGACGCCCCGCCGGGGTGGTCGCTGCTGGCGGTGACTTCGGTGGGCATCTGCGGTTCGGATCTGCACTGGTTCACCGACGGCGGTATCGGGGAGAACCGGATCGAGCATCCCGTGGTGCCCGGCCATGAGTTCGCGGCGCGCGCCGTCACCGGACCGTTTGCGGGCCGACGCGTCGCTGTCGATCCGGCCATCCCGTGCCAGAAGTGCGAACTGTGTCTGGCCGGTCACCACAACCTCTGTCCCACAGTGCAGTTCGCCGGGCACGGCACGCTCGACGGTGCGCTACAGGAATATCTGGTGTGGCCGGACCGCCTGCTGCATCCGCTACCCGATGAGCTCAGCGACGATGCTGGGGCGCTGCTGGAACCCCTGGGTGTGGCCATCCACGCGGTGGGCGTGAGCCATCTACGGCGCGGGGACGACGTGTTGGTGGTCGGTGCCGGCCCGATCGGTGTGCTCGCTGTTCAGGTGGCTCTGCGCGCGGGTGCGGCACGGGTTTTCGTGACCGAACCGCTTGCGCACCGGCGAGACACCGCGTTGCGCAACGGTGCAGATGGCGCGTGGTCGCCGACGGAAGGCACCGCCGAGGTCCTGGAGGGCACCGAGGGGCGCGGAGTCGACGTGGTCATCGAGTTGGCCGGGACCGACGCCGGGATCGCCACCGCCGTGGCCGCCGTCCGCCCCGGCGGACGGGTGGCGCTCGCCGGAATCCCCTCAGAGGATCAATCGTCGTTTCCGGCCGCGGCGGCACGGCGTAAGGGCCTGACCTTCGCGATGGTCCGCCGGATGAAGGACACCTATCCGCGTGCCATCGCCCTGGCCGTGGACGGTGTGGACCTCGATTCGCTGGTCACCGGGCGTCATCGCCTGGATCACGCGGCCGATGCCTTCACCGCGGCGGCGCAGCGCGAGGGCGACAAGGTCGTGGTGGCGGTGTCCGGTACCTGAGCGGTTGTCACCTGAAGTTACTCATCAGTAGGCTCAGAGGTCGACGGGTGGGAGCTGGAGTGATCGAACCGAAGTTCATCGAGATTCATGGCATGCGACAAGCGGTCGTGGACGAGGGTGACGGCGACGAAGTCCTGTTGCTGATTCACGGAATGGCGGGCAGCGCGCAGACCTGGCGCGCCGTCTTGCCGCAACTTGCCAAGAAATACCGGGTCATCGCCCCGGATCTGCTCGGCCATGGCCAGTCGTCCAAGCCCCGCACCGACTACTCGCTGGGTGCCTTCGCGGTCGGCCTGCGTGATCTGCTCGACGAACTCGGCGTGGAATCGGCGACCGTGGTCGGCCAATCCCTGGGCGGCGGCGTCGCGATGCAGTTCCTCTATCAGCATCCCGACTACTGTCGCCGGCTCGTGCTCATCAGCAGTGGCGGCCTAGGCCCCGATGTCGGATTGATCCTGCGCCTGCTCGCAGCGCCGGGAGCCGAGTTCGTGATGCCGGTGATCGCGCCGTCACCGGTGCTGCGGGCCGGAAACGCCGTGAAGTCCTGGCTGAGCTCGGCCGGTCTGCGCTCGCCCCGGGGCGCGGAAATGTGGAGCGCGTATTCGTCGTTCGGGGACGGCGAGACGCGTCACGCGTTCCTGCGGACCCTGCGTTCGGTGGTCGATTATCGCGGCCAGGCCGTGAGTGCCCTGAACCGGCTGAATCTGCGCGAAGGTTTACCGATACTCGCGATCTGGGGCGAGGACGACAAAATCATCCCGGTCGACCACGCCTACGCGGCGTTGGAGGCTCGTCCGGACTGCCGCCTCGAAATCCTGCCCGGCGTCGGGCATTTCGCGCAGGTCGAAGCCCCCGACAAGGTGATCGACCTACTCGACGAGTTCATCTCCACGACAGAGCCCTCGAGCCCGAGCCGCTGATTTTCGCCCTCCCGTCCCATGGGCTCAAGGCGGTTCTTATTACGAGACTCTTGAATTCCGGAACTAACTAGTTCAGGATTCAGGTGTGACGACGACCACACCGATCAGTGCGCCCCGCCGGGGCCGGCCCCGCGACGAGCGTCTGGACGCGGCGATTGTGGCGGCAGCCGTTGCCGAGGTCGGCGCCAAGGGGTGGGCTGGCGCGACCATCGAGGGCATCGCCGCCCGCGCAGGCGTCGGCCGCGCCTCGATCTACCGGCGCTGGGGCAGCAAGTACGAGCTGTTCCAGTACGCCGCGGTATCGATCACCCAGCCGTCCGACGCGGTGGACACCGGTTCGTTCGCCGACGATCTGTTCGCCGCACTGCTGCCCATCGCGGAGATGCTGACCCAGCCCGAGCTCGCCGCACTGCTGCCCTCGCTGCTCGCCGAGGCCACCAATGACGAGGCAGTGCGCTCCACGGTGCGCACCTTCGCGGGGCGCTGCCGCCAGCAGGCGATCGACGCCGTCGAGCGGGCCCGCGAGCGCGGCGACGTCCCGGCATCGACGGACGCCGACGCCCTGGTGGACATGCTCGCCGGCGGTCTCGTCTACCGCCGGCTGCTACTCGGCGAGGCGGCCGACGCGACGGCCGTGCGCGCACTCATCCGGCAAGCACTAGGGGAGCAGACATGACACACGTCCTGGACGTCGATCTCACCGATCCGGCGCTCTACACGAACGGCTTCCCGCACGAGGTCTTCACCGAATTGCGCAGTCGCGGTGCGATACACCGGCATCTGGCCGTCGAGGGCCGCCCGGCGATCCCGCCGATTCCGTTCTGGTCCATCGTCACCCACCCGGAGATCCAGCAGGCCAACCGCGACTGGAAGACCTTCGCGGCGACCGGCGGGCCGATGATGGAGCCCAACCCGCTGCTGTCGGCCGGACGGACCTTGGTCTCGATGGATCCGCCCGATCAGGCGGAGATGCGCCGGATCATCACCTCGGAATTCACGCCGCGCATGATCGGCAGGCTCGAGCAGCTCATCGCCGCCCGGACCGCGCAGATCCTGGCGGCGGCGACGGGGGAGGTCTGCGATTTCGTCGCCGATATCGCCTATCAGGTGCCCATGCACCTGATCGCCGACATCGTCGGTATCCCCGAGTCGGATCGGCCGTGGGTGTTCGAGCGGGTCGACCATCTGCTCAAGTCCGGTGATCCCTACCGCGGCTACACCGAGGACGACCGCCTGGGGTTTCAGGTCGAACTGTTCGAGTATGCGCAGCGGCTCACCACGGACAAGCGAGCGCACCCAACCGATGACGTCTGGACCAAGCTCGCCGGTCAACTCGACGGGTTCGAGCTGGAGATGTTCTTTCTCATACTGGCCATCGCCGGCAGCGAAACCACCCGAAACGCGTTGACCCAAGGCCTGATTGCGCTGCTGGACAACCCGGATCAATGGACCGAGCTGCGAACCAATCCGGATGTCGCGCTGACCGCCGCCGACGAGGCCATCCGCTGGGCCAGCCCGGTGCTGTTCTTCGGACGCACCGCCACCTGCGATGTGACCGTCGGCGGACAGGACGTGAAAGCCGGTGACCGCGTCCTGTTCTGGTATCCGTCGGGCAACCGCGACGAATCCGTCTTCGCCGATCCGTTCCGGTTCGACATCCACCGCTCACCCAACCCGCACCTGTCCTTCGGCGGGGGCGGTGTGCACTACTGCCTCGGTGCGAACCTGGCGCGCAAGGAGGTCCAGGTGGTGCTCGGTGCCATCGCCGCGGGCTACGACATCGAGCTCGCCGGGCCTGCCGTGTGGGCGGGAGGCGGACCCGTGCACAACGTCGGTATCGGGATCGATTCGCTACCGGTGCGGGTGACCGCGCGCGGCTGAACCGCAGGTCGCCGGGTGCCGGCACGGTGTGGCCGCTCATGGCTACCCGGCTAGCCGGAATCCGTGAACGGACGCCAGCCATGGCGACTCGGCGATCGTGGCCGACGATGCTTACGGTCACGACGGTCGAATCGTGCGACCTTCTATTCAGCGAGGAGCATCATGACGACCATCGGCTTTGTCGGTCTCGGCGATATGGGCTCGAAAATGGTGCCGCACCTGGTGAAGTCCGGTCATCGCGTGATCGTCTACGACGTGATCGGAAGCAGGTTGGAGGCAATGGTCGAAGYGGGAGCCGAACCGGCGGACAGCCCGGCGGGCGCGGCCCGCGACGCCGCGGTGGTGATCAGCGCCGTCATGTCGGGGGACATCCAGGCGGCGCATCTGGAGCCGTCGGGCATACTCGCCGGGCTTCGGCCCGGCAGTCTGCTGGCGGTGCTGTCGACGACGACTCCGCAACTGCTGCAGTCGATTGCCGCGTCGATGCCGGAAGGCACGCATCTGGTCGATGCACCGCTGGTGGGCGGGGTCCGCTACGCCACGGACGCCGCGTTGACCATCCTGTTGGCGGGGTCCGATGCCGCCGTGGCCATCGCCGAACCGGTCTTGAGCACATTCGGTGAGGTCGTCCGCGTCGGCCCGCTCGGCGCCGGGGTGGCGCAGAAGCTGATCACCAACGTCGTTGTCATGGCAGCCGAAGCCGGCCTGCGCGAGGCCCTCGACCTGGCCGATATTCTGGGCCAACCCTACGAGACCACGCTGGAACTCCTGGCCCGCGGACCGATGGCGGCGGTCACCCACCGCGCGTTGGACCGCGACAACCCGCGGGCGATCCGCGACTCGGCCGTGGACTTCGACGTGCTGATAGACGCCGCTGGCGAAGACCAACTGCCGATCAGTGCGGCGGGCCGCGCAAGGCTTTGGGCGGCAACGAAATCGGGACCGCCGGCTCCGGTGTTCTTCGATCTCACCACCCACACCACGGCGCTGCCGCAGTTCCGCAGCTGACGTACGGGCGCAGTCGAAGGGCTCAGTCCGGCACGAACTGGGTGTCGGCGCCGGTCTTGAACACCACGTACGCGCGTTTCCACGGCGCGTCGTCGACCAGCCGCCATCTGTGCCCGGTTCCGGTGTGGTCGACGGCAAGCAGAACGTCGCCCGGCCGGATGGTGAAGGTCTCGCCACCGACCGTGGAGAACTCCAACACCCCGGACAGTGTGATGACGTACTGAGGAATCGGATCGTTGTGCCAGTCGAACGACGAATGCGCCGGGGTCTCCTTGAATTCGATCGATTCCGCGTCCACCAACGCCCCGGCAGCGATGCTGCCGCGCTCGACGTGCGAGTTGCCGTCGGTACCGGTGTACAGGCGATAGGCACGGATCATGGCGGTGTCCTTTGTTCGATGCCGGCATCAGGGTAGCGGCAGCAGCGGCTCGATCAGCGCCCATTCGGCGGCGCTGACCCAGGAGGGGTTGGACTGCTGGGGTGCGCGAAAGACTTCCATCGCGCGCAGTCCCGGTACCGCGCCCAGTTCGGCGGCCGTGACCGGTTCGGCGAACAGCGGGATACGAACCGGAACGTGCAACGCCTCGTCGTCGGTCGTCACAGCGCCATCGATCCGGCCTGCGCCCCAGATTCCTCGTCGCGGATGTGCCGATACCCAGAACAGCACCCGCTGGCCTGGTCGGATGAGCCGCGAGCGGTAGTTGTCGGCAACGCACCAGGAGGCTTTCGCCTGCCCGGCCGCTCGCATGGGTTCCACGGCGGTTTTGCGCGGGTTGCATTTGATCACCCACGCACCGAGTTCCTCGGCGGTCACATTGCGCGCCACCCAGGCTCCTACAGCCGACCCTTGAGAATGAAGTTCCAGTAGATCTGCGGCAGACCGTACCGATCGAAGGCCCAGGCGCTGCGGCGCGGCTTGAACGGGTCGAGAAAGGACGGCAGCGACGCCGCCGAGTCGCCGCTGCGATCGAACTCGGCAGCGATCAGTGTGTGGGCGTCGGTGGCGATCGGCGCCACGGTGTATCCGTCGTACGTCGCGGTCGCCGAGTCGCCTCGGCGCGCCGCGATGAGATTGTCGACGAGCACCGCGATCTGGCGTCGCAGCGCGCCGCCGGAGGGATCGGTGTCCACCGCCGCGGCATCCCCGGCCGCCCAGACATTGTCATGGGCGCGGTGGCGCAGCGTAAGGGGATCGATGTCGATCAGACCGTGAGACGTGTTGCCCGCCAGGCCCGAATCGGTCAGCCATCGGGGTCCACGGAAGGGCGGTACCAGGTGCAGCATGTCGTAGGGCAGCGTGCGGTCCTCGCCGATGCCGATGGTGTGCTGCTCGGGCTGTAGCTGGTTGACCGCTGTACCGAGCAGGGTGTCCACATCCAGCTCGCGAAGCCGTTGACGGAGTTTGTCGTCGACGGCGGGGACACCGGTCAGGCCGGGGCGATCGACGACCAGGGTGATGTGTACGCGGCGGCGGGCACGGGCCCAGTGCGCGGCGGCGAGAAACAGCGGTTTGAGCGTGGTGCCGGTGCAGCTCACCGGTGGGCGCGGCACCGTGAAGAGGGCGCGACCGTCATCGGGAAGTGTCTTGATGAGTTGCCAGGTTTTCTCGGCCCGGTCTAGGTAGTTGCTCGTGACGTTCTGGGCCTTGATCGCGGAGAAGACGCCGGGCAGTGCGTCCTCGTCGACCTCAAGGCCGGGCACCAGGATCAGATCGCGGTAGCGCAGTGTTGCCCCGCCGGCGGTCATGACGGTCTGCCCGGTGGGATCGACCGCGGTCGCGGTGTCCTGCACCCAGGTACAGCCCGACGGCGTGACGGACCGTTGGGTGCGTTCGGCGGCGCGCTGCTCGGCTTGCCCCGCACCGACATAGGACAGCAGCGGACGGTAGGTGTGCACCGCCTGAGGTTCCACGACGGCGACATCGGTGACGCCGCGGCGACGCAGACGTGCCGCCGCACTGATACCGGCGTTACCGCCGCCGACGATCACGACATCGAAAGAGGAGGCACTGCCGGACGCGGCGTTGGTCATGGTCGCTGGCTACCCAGAGAGCAGGCGTCGCAACCCGCCGCCGCTAGGCTGGACGCGATGTTTGCGATCAGCACCACGACACTGGCCGTCGCCGGCTCCGCGGAGCGCTTCCCCGTCCGCCGGGTCTACTGCGTCGGGCGCAACTACGCCGACCATGCCCGGGAGATGGGCGCCGACCCGGACCGGGAACCGCCGTTCTATTTCACCAAGCCCGCCGACGCTGTCTTCACCGACTCCGAAGGCTACCGCGACGGTCCGCCACATCAGTTGCCGTACCCACCCCAGACGCAGAACCTGCATCACGAGATCGAACTCGTGGTGGCCCTGGCCGCCGGCGGCGCGGACATCGATGCTGCCACTGCGCTAGAACGCGTTTGGGGATATGGCGTCGGTGTCGATCTCACCCGTCGCGATCTGCAGGACGCGGCCAAACAGGCCCGCCGTCCGTGGGATCTTTCGAAGGGCTTCGACGCGTCGGGCCCGGTGTCGGAGCTGCTGCCTGCCGCGTCGGTGGACCCCACCCGCGGACGGATCTGGCTGAGCGTCGATGACGACCTACGCCAGGAGGGTGATCTCGCCGACCAGATCTGGCCGGTCGCCGATGTCATTGCCCACCTGTCGAAATCGGTCACCCTGCGTCCCGGTGACCTCATCATGACCGGCACCCCGGCCGGGGTCGGGGCGATCGCCCGCGGGCAGCACGTGCGGGGTGGCATTGACGGTGTCGGTGACATCTCGTTCGTGGTGAATTGAGCCCCGACGCCGCGCCGTCAAGCTAGTTGTTCGACAGCGGCGGTGGTTCGTACGGTGTGTACCACCACCATTGCGCGCGTTCCCCGGTCGGGCCTGTGCACGGTGGCACATCCGGTGGCGGCTTGGTGGGTGGTCGGGCCAGCGATCCGTTGGTGAGTGGCTCGCCGTCACTGTCGGTGACGGTGAGTTGTTCGGCGGGTCCGGTGAGGGTGATGCCGCCTTTGTGGTGCATGCGGTGGTGGAACGGGCAGAGCAGGACCAGGTTGGACAGCTCGGTCGGGCCGCCGTTCTCCCAGTGCACCAGGTGATGGGCGTGCAGGCCTTGGGTGGCGCCGCAGCCCGGGACGACGCAGGTGTGGTCGCGGTGCTCCAGGGCGCGGCGTAGCCGGCGGCTGATCGTTCTGGTCGCCCGGCCCACCCCGATGGGTCGGCCGTGGCGTTCGAACCACACCTCACACGTCGCGTCACAG
>NZ_JBFUKN010000083.1:0-28540 GCF_056400845.1 Mycobacterium sp. P4_H6
GGGCCACCGTCGGCGACCCAGATCAGCGTGCGGGGTGGCGTGTCCGAGCGAAGCAGCTCCAGGGCGCCCTCGTCGACGGACGCCGCCGTGGCGCGCACCTGGGCGCCGGCCATGGCAGATGCGCGTAGCAGACCTTCCCGGTCGGCAGCCAGCAACCCCTCGACATCGTCGAGGTCGATGGTGGCAGCCCGGGAGGTCACAGAACCGACTCGCTACCCGACTCACTCCGTGCGGCGATCAGTTTCGCCACCTGCTCCACCACCTCGTCGACCTCTTCGGTGGTGCGGGCCTCGACGTTGAGCCGCAGCAGCGGCTCGGTGTTGGAGGTGCGCAGGTTGAACCAGCGCCCGTCGCCGAGGTCGACGGTGACCCCGTCGAGATGATCCAGGGACTGGATCCGGCTGCCGAAGGTGGTCAGCACGGCGTCCACGCAGCCGGGCGCATCGGCGACGGTGAAGTTGATCTCGCCGGACTCCTCGTAGCGCTGGTAGTCGGCCATCAGCTCCGAGAGCGGGCGCTGCTGCTCACCGAGCGCGGCCAGCACGTGCAGGGCGGCCAGCATGCCCGAGTCGGCGCCCCAGAAGTCGCGGAAGTAGTAGTGCGCCGAATGCTCGCCGCCGAAGATGGCGCCGGTCTCGGCCATCAGCCCCTTGATGTAGGAGTGGCCCACCCGCGAGCGCACCGCGGTACCGCCCCGCTCGACGATCAATTCCGGCACCGCGCGCGAGGTGATCAGGTTGTGGATCACGGTGGCACCGATCTCGCGGCCCAGTTCGCGGGCCGCCACCAGCGCGGTCACCGCGGACGGCGAGATGGGCAGACCTTTCTCGTCGACCACGAAGCAGCGGTCGGCGTCACCGTCGAAGGCCAGTCCGATGTCCGCTCCGGTGGCCAGCACGTGGGCCTGCAGGTCGACGAGGTTGGCCGGATCCAGCGGGTTGGCCTCATGGTTGGGGAAGGTGCCGTCGAGTTCGAAATACAGCGGCAGCACCGTGATCCCGGGAATCGCCTCGAGCACCGCGGGCGTGGTGTGTCCCCCCATGCCGTTTCCGGCGTCGACGGCCACCCGCAGCGGGCGCAGTTCCGACAGGTCGACCAGCGAGCGCAGAAAATCGCCGTACTCGGCGAGCACATCGCGGTCGGTGATCGCGCCTGCGGCACCGTCGTGCGCGGGCACACCGTTGATGACCTCATCGCTGATGGTCAGCAGGCCGGTGTCCTTGCCGACGGGCTTGGCACCGGCGCGGCACAGTTTGATGCCGTTGTAGGCGGCCGGGTTGTGGCTGGCGGTGAACATTGCGCCAGGGCAGTCGAGCAGACCCGAGGCGAAGTACAGCTGGTCGGTCGAAGCGAGCCCGATCCGCACCACGTCGAGCCCCTGGGCGACGACACCCTCGGCGAACGCGTCGGACAGAGCCGGCGAGCTGGCCCGCATGTCGTGTCCGATCACCACGGTGTCCACCGACCCGGTCGCGTCCTCATCGCGCACCAGACGGGCGAATGCGCCGCCGACGTCACGGACGAATGCGTCATCGATCTGTTCTCCGACCAGGCCCCGCACGTCATAGGCCTTGATGACAGCGTGGACAGCCTCAGCGGGCCGAGACATGGCTCTCCTCGCTCTCTGTGTACGGGGAATCGGGAACTGCTCTGCCCACTCAGCCTAGTGTCTCGGCACGACAGCCGCGGCAGGTCCCGTGAGCGCGCGCGAAACGGCCGACCCGGGTGCTGCCGGCGCCGGAGATGAGCGGAACTACTCGGAGTTCGGTTCGGGATCCGGGAGGACCCGCAGATGACCGCGACGGCGGCCGTTGGGTTCCGGGCGACGCACCGGCGGGGCCATCAGCGATCCGCCGGACACCCCGGTCGAGGGGTCGGAGAATCCGGCGGTCACGCCGTTCACCAGAGCCTGCACGCCTTCGTGGCCCTCGCGGACCGCGTCGGCGAGGGCACTCAGATCGTCCTCATCGGGATGAGACGGCAGCGGACCGGCGTGGCGGACCAACTCCCATCCGCGGGGAGCGGTGATCCGACCGGCATGCACGACACACAAATCCCAGGAATGCGGCTCGGACACGGTCGCCAGAGGTCCGACGACGGCTGTCGAGTCCCGATAGACGAAGGTCAGCGTCGCCACGGCGTAGTGCGGGCACCCGGGCCTGCAGCAGCGACGGGGAGCGTTCACGCAGGGAAGATTATCGTGCGGCGACGCCGGGGGCCTCCGGACACGCGCGCGCCGCGGCGCCCGATCTCCAACCGTTACCATCTCCTGCGTGGCGCAGCGTAACCATCGGGGTTCCCGGCGCGGCCGTGGAATGCGCGGGTCGCTGCTGCCGCCGACGGTGCCGGGCTGGCGCAGCCGGGCCGAACGATTCGACATGGCGGTGCTGGAGGCCTACGAGCCGATCGAGCGGCGGTGGCACACACGGGTGTCGACGTTGGACGTGGCGGTCGATGAGATCCCGCGCATCGCGCCCAAGGATCCCGACAGTGTGCAATGGCCGCCGGAGGTTGTCGCCGACGGGCCGATCGCGTTGGCCCGCCTGATCCCGGCCGGGGTAGACGTCCGCGGCAATTCCACGCGGGCGCGAATTGTCTTGTTCCGCAAGCCGATCGAACGGCGCGCCAAAGACACCGACGAACTCGCCGATTTACTACATGAGGTGTTGGTGGCTCAGGTGGCCACCTATCTGGGCGTGGAGCCCAACGTCATCGACCCTTCGGCCGAGGACGAATAGCACGTTGCGACCGGGCCAGCCGCAACGTGCCCGCGTCAGATGATGCCGCGCTTGAGGCGACGGCGCTCCCGCTCGGACAGGCCGCCCCAGATGCCGAAGCGCTCGTCATTGGCCAGCGCGTACTCCAGGCACCGGTCCTTGACTTCGCAGCCCTGGCAGATGCGCTTGGCCTCGCGCGTCGAGCCGCCCTTCTCAGGGAAGAACGCCTCGGGGTCGGTCTGCGCACACAGACCGCGCTCCTGCCACTGGTCGTCGTCCTCGAACGACTCGGGCGCCAACTCGATACGGTCGGGCACCAAGCTCAAATTCGGGCGCACAACCAGTTCGCTTGTCGCCGGATCGGTAGTGGTGTGCGGTGCACTGTCCACTGAACCGAGCATCCGGTCTTCGAACCGGAGCGCGCGGTCGAGATCGACCTGCTCAAAAGACATGTTCCGCCTCCTCACCTGATTATTTTCCCCGTTGTTGCCGATCGGGGCCCCTGCTGAATCACGGATCGCCAAACCCCTCCAGCACTGCCCCAGCTATCACTATTGTGATGTCAGGCCATCCGGATTCGAACATACGATCGAATCCCGGTCTGCGGCACCGAAACCGGCGGGCGAACCACGAAATGACACTGATGTGATTAGACACGCGTTAGCTGCCACGGTCAAGCGGAATGGCCAGTTTTCATACCATCTCGTGACATAGATCCGGCGTGTCCACGCACCGGCGTGTTCCCCACACCCCGGGCGGCGACACCGAAGAAAGCTGGCTGGCCTAGGGTCTGAGGGCGTGAAGGTCACAGTTCTGGTCGGCGGCGTGGGTGGCGCCCGCTTCCTCCTCGGCGTCCARCATCTGCTGCAACTCGGGCAGTTTGCCGACGTGGGCGCCGAATCCGAAGCGCCCACTCAACACGAGCTGACCGCCGTCGTCAACGTGGGAGACGACGCCTGGATGTTCGGCGTGCGGATCTGTCCGGACCTCGACACCTGCATGTACACCCTGGGCGGCGGCATCGACCCGGAACGTGGCTGGGGTCACCGTGACGAAACGTGGCATGCCAAGGAGGAACTGGCCGCCTACGGGGTGCAGCCCGATTGGTTCGGTCTCGGCGACCGCGATCTGGCCACCCATCTGGTGCGCAGTCAGATGCTGCGCGCGGGATATCCGCTCTCTCAGGTCACCGAGGCGCTGTGCGCCCGCTGGGCGCCCGGCGCCCGGCTGCTGCCGGCCAGCGACGACCGCAGCGAAACCCACGTCGTCGTCACCGATCCCGAAGGCGAACGCAAGGCCATCCACTTCCAGGAGTGGTGGGTGCGCTACCGCGCCAAGATCGAAACGCACAGCTTCGCCTACGTCGGCTCCGACAAAGCCACCGCCGCACCCGGTGTGGCCGAGGCCATCGCCGAGGCCGATGTGGTGCTGATCGCCCCGTCCAATCCGGTCGTCAGCATCGGTTCCATCCTCAAAGTCGGCGGAATCCGCGGCGCGCTGCGTTCCACCGCGGCACCCGTCATCGGCTACTCGCCCATCATCGCGGGAAAGCCGTTGCGCGGGATGGCCGACGAATGCCTTTCGGTGATCGGCGTCGAATCGTCCTCGGAGGGTGTCGGGAAACACTTCGGCGCGCGCACCGGTGTCGGCATCCTGGACGGCTGGCTGATCGACGAGGGCGACGCCGCCACCATCGAGGGTGTCGAGGTCCGCCAGGCCCCCCTGCTCATGACCGATCCCGCGACCACCGCCGAAATGGTGCGGGCCGGGCTGCAATTGGCGGGCGTCGCGCTGTGAGCCCCGAACACGGCAGCGCGGAGCACGGGACGGCTGCGTCCATCGAGATCATCCCGGTGACCGGGCTCGGCGAATTCCGGCCCGGTGACAATCTGGCCGCGGCGATCGCCGGCGCGGCCGAGTGGTTGCGCGATGACGACGTGGTGGTCATCACCAGCAAGGTGCTCTCCAAGACCGAGGGCCGAATCGTCACCGCGCCCACCGACCCCGAGCAGCGGGACATGCTGCGCCGCAAGCTCATCGACGACGAGGCCGTGCGGGTGCTGGCCCGCAAGGGCAAGACGCTCATCACCGAGAACGCCATCGGGCTGATCCAGGCCGCCGCCGGGGTGGACGGATCCAACATCGACGCCGCCGAACTCGCCCTGCTGCCGGTCGACCCGGACGGCAGTGCCGCGGCGATCCGGGACGGTATCGCAACGCATCTGGGCGTGCGGGTAGGCATCGTCGTCACCGACACCATGGGACGAGCCTGGCGCAACGGGCAGACCGATGTCGCGATCGGTGCGGCCGGGTTGACGGTCCTGCACGGCTACGCCGGCGCGCTGGACCCGCACGGCAACGAACTCGTGGTGACCGAGATCGCGGTGGCCGACGAACTCGCCGCCGCGGCAGATCTGGTGAAGGGCAAGCTGACCGGCATCCCGGTGGCGGTGGTGCGCGGGCTCACGCTGCGCGACGACGGCTCCAACGGCCACACCCTGGTCCGCAGCGGCGAAGAGGACCTGTTCTGGCTCGGCACCGCCGAGGCGATCGAATTGGGCCGCAGACAGGCGCAATTGCTGCGCCGCTCGGTGCGGCAGTTCAACGCCGAGCCGGTCGCCGCCGCACTCATCGAGGAGTCGGTCGCCGAGGCGCTGACCGCACCGGCACCGCATCACACCCGCCCGGTGCGGTTCGTCTGGGTGCGCGATCCGGACACCCGGACCCGGCTGCTCGATGCGATGAAACAGCAGTGGCAGCACGATCTGAGTGCCGACGGCCGCTCCGAGGACGAGGTGTCGCGCCGGGTGGCGCGCGGCCAGATCCTCTACGACGCCCCCGAACTCGTCATCCCGTTCATGGTTCCCGATGGCGCACACAGCTATCCGGATCCAGCGCGCACCGCGGCCGAGCACACCATGTTCACGGTGGCGGCCGGCGCGGCGGTACAGGGTCTGCTGGTGGCACTGGCGGTCCGTGGTGTCGGCAGCTGCTGGATCGGCTCGACGATCTTCGCCGCCGAGATCACCCGCCGCGAGCTGGGTATCGAAGAAGACTGGGAACCGTTGGGCGCCATCGCGATCGGCTATCCCGCCGAGGACACCGGACCCCGCGACCCGGCGCCCACCGACGGGTTGCTGATCCAACGATGAGCCTGCACGCCTCCGTCGTCGATCTGCTGTCCCGATGGGATGCACCAGATCCTGAACAGGACGCGTTGCGCCACGCGGTGCTGGCCTTCGTGCTGGCCCGGCCCGACGCCTGCGCGCGGTCCTGCGAGCCCGGCCACGTCACCGCCTCGGCACTGGTCCTCGACCACCGCGGCGAACACGCCCTGCTCACCCTGCACCCGCGGGTGGGCCGGTGGCTGCAGCTCGGTGGGCACTGCGAGGAGTCCGACAGCGATATCACCGCGGCGGCGCTGCGTGAGGCCACCGAGGAGTCGGGTATCGACGGGCTGCGTATCGACCCGGACATGGTTGCGCTGCACGTGCATCCGCTGACCTGCTCACTCGGTGTGCCGACCCGTCATCTGGATCTGCAGTTCGTCGCGCACGCACCGGCCGATACCGAATTCGTGCGCAGCGATGAATCGCTGGATCTGCGGTGGTGGCCGCTGGACGCGATGCCGCAGGACGACCCGGCGCTGGTGGCGCTGGCGAAGGCCGCGCAAGCCTGATCGGTCCGGTCCGCCCTCAGACGTCGGTGGAGTAGCGGATCCCGCCGTCGGGGATGGTGACCCCCGGCCACACCCGGGCGCCGCGCAGCAGCTCGCAGCGGGCCCCGATATCGGCACCGTCGCCGATGACACCGTCGCGGATGAGCGCCCGCGGGCCGATGCGGGCGCCGAACCCGATGATGGACCGTTCGATGACGGCCCCGGCCTCGACCCGGACCCCGTCGAAGATGACCGCACCGTCCAGTCGGGCTCCGGCGCCGATCTCGGCACCGCGGCCGACCACGGTCCCGCCGAGCAGCAGCGCGCCGGGTGAGACGGCCGCACCGTCGTGGATGAGGAACTCGCCGCGCTGATGCTGCAACGCGGGCGACGGGGCGATACCGCGGACCAGGTCCGCCGATCCCCGCACGAAATCGTCGGGGGTGCCCATATCGCGCCAATAGCTGGCGTCGACGTACCCGCACACCTTCTGTCCCTCGGTGAGCAGCGTCGGGAACACCTCGCGCTCCACCGACAGAGCCCGGCCCTTGGGAATCTGGTCGATGATCTCGCGGCGGAAGACATAGCAGCCGGCGTTGATCTGATCGGTCGGCGGATCCTGGGTCTTCTCCAGGAAGGCGGTGACCCGGCCGTCGGCGTCGGTGGGCACGCACCCGAAGGCGCGCGGATCCCCGACCCGCACGAGATGCAGGGTCACATCGGCCTGATGGCCGGCATGGCAGTTCAGCAGGGCGCCCAGATCGGCGCCGGAGAGCACATCGCCGTTGAACACCAGTGCGGTGTCGTGGCGCAGCTTGCCGGCCACGTTGGCGATACCGCCGCCGGTGCCCAGCGCCTCCTCCTCGACGACGTACTCGATCTCCAGACCGAGTTTCGATCCGTCACCGAAGGCCGCTTCGAACACCTCGGCCTTGTAGGAGGTGCCCAGCACGACATGCTGGATACCGGCCGCGGCGATCCGCGACAGCAGGTGGGTGAGGAACGGCAGCCCGGCCGTCGGCAGCATCGGTTTGGGCGCCGACAGGGTGAGCGGGCGCAGTCGGGTGCCCTGCCCGCCGACCAGGATGACCGCATCCACGTTCGCCGGATCGAGTGTGCTGGCCATTCAGAGCCGCCCTTTCGCCTGTTTACGTCGAGAGTTCCGGACCACGAGACCGGCTCGGGTTGCCAGCGCACCCCTGATCGTCCACCTCAACGGGGCCTGCCACCAGCGCGAATGACGGTCAGYCAGGAAAGTGTAGGTGCTGCGGTGGTGGGCCGCCAGATTCTTCGCGGGATCGCGCCCGGTCGAATGTCCCTTGTCGTGCAGGATCTCGGCGGTCGGCACATAGATGTTCTGCCGGCCCGCCCGCTCCAGCCGGTCGCCGAGGTCGACGTCCTCCATGTACATGAAATAGCGCTCGTCGAAACCGCCGATGTGGGTGAACGCGTCGCGGCGCAGCAGCAGGCAGGCGCCGGACAGCCAGCCGACCGGACGTTCCGTGGGGACCAGCCGTTCCTGCCGGTAGGCCGCCGTCCAGGGGTTGGTCTTCCAGACCGGGCCGACCACGGCGTGCATGCCGCCGCGGATCAGGCTGGGCTGATGCCGGGCCGACGGGTACACCGAGCCGTCCGGATCGCGGATCAGCGGACCGAAGGCACCGGCCTGCGGCCACCGCTGCGCGGCCGCCAGCAGTTCGTCGATGCTGCCCGGGCCCCACTGCACATCGGGGTTGGCCACGATGAACAGCTCACCGTCGGTCACGAAGGCATCGACGGCGCGGTTCACGGCGGTGCCGTAACCGAGATTGCCGCCGGTGCGCAGCAGCCGGACGTTCGGATATCGCTCGACCGCCTCCTCGGGGGCACCGTCGGTGGAGCCGTTGTCGGCCATGATCACCGTCACCGGCCGGTCGGTGGCATGAGCCAGCGAGGCCAGGAAGCGATCCAGATGGGGGCCCGGTGAATAGGTCACCGTCACGACCTTCAGTTCGTCAGTCACCACGCCCAGCCAGTTCGTCGCCCACGCTGCAGAGGGTAACCATTCTTCCCCCCGTCGCTACGCTCGCCCCGGATCCCGTCCTCCCGTTCGCTACGTCCGCCCCGGATCCTCAAGGCAGTGCCGTCAAGGCGGCATCCAGCCCATCCCGCCAGGACCGCATCGGTCTGTGGCGGGCGTCATAACGCGCGGTCGACAACGCCGAGTAGACCGGACGCGGTGCGGGCCGCGGATGCCGGTCGGTACTCACCGGCCGGACCCGCTGCGGGTCGGCGCCGATCCCGGCGAACACCGCGCAGGCGAGCTCGTAGCGGCTGGCCGGGCCGGTGTTGGCCACGTGCAGCAGCGATGCGGGCGCCGGATCGTCGGCGATGAGAAGCAGCGCGCGGGCCAGGTCGGCGACATAGGTCGGCGATCCGGTCTGATCGGCCACCACGTCCACGTGCTCGCGTTCGGACTCCAGTCGGCGCATCGCGGCGACGAAATCGTTGCCCGTCCCGGTGTACACCCACGCGGTACGCACGACGGTCGCCTCCGGCAGCACGTCGTGCACCTGCTGCTCCCCGGCGAGCTTGCTGCGGCCGTAGACGCTGCGGGGCCCGACAGGGTCGTCCACCTCGTAGGGCCGCGGGGCTCCGCCGAAGTCCCCGCTGAACACGTAATCGGTGGAGATGTGGATCAGCCGGGCGCCGTTGGCTGCGCAGACGCGCGCGACATTGCCTGCGCCGGTGGCGTTGACGGCGTACGCCCGGGCCTCTTCGGTCTCGGCGACATCGACGGCGGTCAGGGCCGCGCAGTTGATCACCACGTCACCGGGGGCGACGATATCGGCGCCGGCCGCCGGGTCGGTGATGTCCCACTGCGACGACGTGCACGCGAGCAGATCGCGTCCCTGGGCGGGGAGTGCACCGCCCAGGAACCGGCCGACCTGCCCGCCCGCGCCGGTGATGACGATTCGGGCAGGCACAACCGGCTATCCGGCGAGCACGCCCGCGGCGACCTTCGGCTGCCAGTCCGAGGTGAGCAGCGCGCCGTAGTTGGCCTCACGGTCGTTGCGGTTGGAGCTGTCCAGGTCACGCACGGCGTGGATGAAGGCCGGTCCGGCCCACCCGACGGCGGCGGCCGCCCCCAGCACGTCGACGATCTGCTTGGCCTGCTCCTGCTGGCTCACCCCGTCGCCGGGGATGTCGCTGGTGGACGCGCCCATCTCGGTCAGCCAGATCTTCTTGCCGCCGTCACCGTTGGCCGCCATCACGTCATGCATGCGCAGCACATCGGACCACCCGTTGTTGCTGTCGGCGGCCAGGCCACCCGGGAAGACATAGGGGTGCGCCGCGGCCGCGTCGAAGGAACCCTTCGCACCAGCGGCGTACATCTGCTGCAGGAATCCCGGGGGTGAGTCCGGGCCCTCCAGCGGGCTGAGTCCGGCGGCGACGACGGTCGCACCCGGGTTGGCGCCCTTGATCGCGGGATAGGCGGCCTTGAGCATGTCGGTGTACCGGACGGCCTTGTTGTCGGCGAAGCCCATGAACAGCGGCAGGTTCGGCTCGTTCCAGACCTCCCAGGCGTTGATCCGGCCGGCGTAGCGCTTGGCCGCGGCCGCGGTGAAGGCGCCGAAATCGCCGTAGTTCTTGGGCGGCGACGACGGGAACAGCAGCTGCGCACCCTCGGTGCGGGCCCAGAACGGGGTATTGGAGATCAGCCCGAGGACGCGCAGACCGTTCGCACTCGCGGCGTTGACCAGGCTGTCGAAGTAGCCCCAGTTGTATTCACCCGGACCGATCCCGACGATGCCCCAGTCCAGCGGGAGCCGCACCCAGCTGCCGCTGGTCTTGGCGACCGCGGCGATCTCGCGGGCGGAATCACCCGGGTTTCCGGTGGCCCAGGTGTATCCCTGGGCGAATCCGTAACCGTCGGCGGGGGCCACCACCGCGTTCGCGGTGGCCGGGCTGACCGTGACCATCGACACCACCAACGCGACCATTACCGCCGCGCGGCCCAAAGTCCTGACCCAAGTTTTCCGCATACCGTTCAAGTTACCGGACCTCTCATCTGCTCATCGACCGAACGCCCAGCCCAGACGGGGTGAACGCCGCAGTCGGCCGATGACAACTCGTACGCCATGTGTCGTTCGCTGAACCGCCATCGTTACCGCGGGGACCCAGCACATCCGGCACGGCGGACGTTGGCACGCCGACGCGCTTCGGCGGACATCGATGCTCCGGCCAGTAGCCTGGGCTGATGCAAAATCGGCTGACCAGAACGGTCGGCGTCATTGCCGCAGTGGCGGTGGTGGTGTTCACTGGCGTGGCCTGGAGCACCGTGCGGTCGTTCGAGGACGGCATCAACCACGTCAATTCCGCCGCCCTCGGCGGAGGCGGCGAGGACGGCGCGATCGACATCCTGCTGGTCGGCGTCGACAGTCGTACCGATGCCCACGGGAACCCGTTGTCGGCCGAGGAATTGGCCACCCTGCGGGTCGGCGACGATGTCGCCACCAACACCGACACCATCATCCTGGTGCGCATCCCGAACAACGGGAAGTCGGCCACCGCGATCTCCATCCCCCGCGACACCTACGTCGAACTGCCGGATGACCAGGGAAAGATGAAGATCAACGGCGTGTACGGCGACGCGCGGCTGGCCACCATGAAGCAGCTCATCGAGGTCGAGGGCATGGACCCGCTCGAAGGTGAGAAGCGAGGCACCGAAGCCGGCCGGGAGGCGCTGATCGAAACGGTCGCGCATCTGACCGGTGTGACCGTCGATCACTACGCCGAAATCGGGCTGCTGGGCTTCAGTTTGATCACCGACGCGCTCGGCGGCGTCGATGTCTGCCTCAAAAACCCGGTCTACGAACCTCTTTCCGGCGCCGATTTCCCGGCCGGCTGGCAGAAACTGGACGGTGCGAGGGCGTTGAGCTTCGTGCGGCAGCGCCACGATCTGCCGCGCGGCGATCTGGACCGGGTCACCCGCCAGCAGGCGGTGATGGCATCGCTTGCCCATCAGGTGATCTCCGGTAAGACGCTGTCCAGCCCGGCCACCCTGGGCCGGTTGCAGACCGCCGTGCAGCGCTCGGTGGTGCTCTCCGATGGCTGGGACATCATGGATTTCGTGGAGCAGCTCCAGGAAATCGCGGCCGGTTCGGTCGCCTTCGCCACCATTCCGATCCTGCGCGAGGACGGCTGGAGCGATGACGGCATGCAGTCCGTGGTCCGCATCGACCCGGACAGCGTCAAGGAATGGGTGAGCGGTCTGCTGGACGAACAGGAGCAGGGCAACACCGAGAAGGTGGCCTACTCCCCCGACAAGACCACCGTCGACGTGGTCAACGACACCGATGTCGGTGGTCTGGCCGCCGCCGTCTCCGAGGTGCTGACCGGCGGCGGCTTCACCCCCGGCGCCGTCGGCAACCACGAGGGTGACGGGGTGGCCAACAGCCAGGTACGCGCGCCCAGCGTCGATGACCTTGGCGCGCAGGCTGTTTCGAAAAGCCTGGGCAACCTGCCTGTCATCGAGGACCCGTCGATGGCACCCGGCACCGTGCAGGTCGTGCTGTCCGACGATTACGCGGGCCCCGGTTCGGGCCTGGAAGGCACCACGCCATCGGCCGATCCCGCGTCCACCGAGTGGTACCAGGGCTACGAAGGCGAGGATCTGATCTCCTCTTCCGAGGACGCACCCCCGCCCCCGTCGCCGATCATCACCGCCGGCTCCGACGACCCCCAGTGCGTGAACTGACGTGACGACCGTCAGCGCGGCACTGCTGGACCCGTTGATGAAACGGGACCCGGTCGGCCCGCGGATCACCTACTACGACGACGCCACCGGCGAGCGCATCGAGGTGTCCACGGTGACACTGGCCAACTGGGCCGCCAAGACCGCCAACCTACTGCGCGACGAACTGGGGGCCGGCCCGGGCAGCCGGGTGGCGGTGCTGCTGCCCGCCCACTGGCAGACGGCCGCGGTGCTGCTCGGCACCTGGTGGATCGGTGCCGAGGTGGTGTTCGGCCGGCCGGATACCACCGATATCGCGCTGTGCACCGCCGATCGCCTCGATGAGGCAGATGCAGCGGCGGGCATGGGCGAGGTGGTGGCCCTGTCGCTGGATCCGTTCGGTAAGCCGGTGCCCGACCTGCCCATCGGGGTGACCGATTACGCGACCTCGGTCCGCGTGCACGGCGATCAGATCGTCCCGGAACGGGCGCCCGGCGCGGCCCTGAACGGCCGGTCCGCCGCCGACGTGCTCGCACTGGCCGCCGACTCGGCCAGTGCGCAGGAACTGACCGACTCCGACCGGGTGCTCTCCACCGCGCGCTGGGACACCGACGACGACCTGATCCGGCATTTCCTCGCCGTGCTGTCGTCGGGCGCGTCACTGGTTCAGGTCGCCAACGCCGATCCGGCCGTGCTGGACCGGCGACGCGAGATGGAAAAGGTGAGCCGGGGGTAATTCGTCCGATCGGCGGCTATATCAAATACCCTGGGCGTCAATATTGTCCTCGCATAGGCCAAACGGCCTCGGATGAGTACCCTGTGACAGGTGGGAAGCATCGCGATGAAATTCGCTGCATATCGGCATTTGGGCCATCGACGGGTGCAGGGCTATACGGAATCGTCGGCCATCGGGTTGCTGCATGCCGTCGATCAGTACCAGCGCGACGCCGGGATCAATGGCCCCATCGCCGAGATCGGCGTGCATCACGGGCAGCTGTTCATTGCGATGAAGCTCCTGCAGCAACCGGGTGAGGCGGCCATCGCCATCGACCTGTTCGAGGACCAGGAGTCCAATATCGACAAGTCCGGTCAGGGCGACCGGGACCGCTTCCTGCACCACCTCGACCAGTGGACCGACCGCACCGGCTTGGTCATCCATCAGGGTGACTCGACCGCGATCGTGCCCGGCGACATCGCCGCGATGTCGAACGTGCGGATCTTCTCCGTCGACGGCGGACACACCCAGGAGATCGTGCTCAGCGATATGCGGCTGGCCGAGAAGAGTCTCGTCGACGGCGGAGTGGTGATCGCCGACGACGTGTTCAACCAGCAGTGGCCCGGCGTGTGCGTCGGCACCGTGCACTACCTGGAGCAGGGCGGCGCCCTGGTGCCGTTCTACATCGGCTACAACAAGGTGCTGTTCACCCAGCCCGAGCATGCCGAGCGCTACCGCCGCACCTTGGACGCGGCCTACGCCGACCGGACCATGACGGCGGTTTTCGAATCCACCTTCGTCGGCCACCCGGTCAGCGTGCTGGTGCCGGTGCCCAAGCACCCGGTGCACATCGCGCGGCGCAGCGAGACGGTCCGCAACACCTACCAGAAGGTCGCCAAGCTCATCCGCTGATACGCGAATGGCCAGTTTCACACGCCTTTTCGCGAAAAGCGTGCAATAACTGGCCACTCGGCGCAAACCTACTTCAGCAGCTGGCGGCTCATCACGACGCGCTGGATCTGGTTGGTGCCCTCGTAGATCTGGGTGATCTTGGCGTCGCGCATGTAGCGCTCCACCGGAAAATCGACGGTGTAGCCGTACCCACCGAACAACTGCACCGCGTTGGTGGTCACCTCCATCGCGACATCGGAGGCGAAGCACTTCGAGGCCGAGGCCAGGAACTGCAGGTTGGGTTCCATCCGCTCGGCCCGCGCGGCCGCGGTGTAGACCATCAGCCGGGCGGCCTCGATCTTCATCGCCATGTCGGCGAGCATGAACTGGGTGCTCTGGAAGTCCGCGATCGACTTGCCGAACTGCTTGCGCTCCTTGGTGTACGCGATCGACGCGTCCAGGGCGCCCTGGGCGATCCCGACGGCCTGGGCCCCGATGGTGGGCCGGGTGTGGTCCAGGGTCGCGAGCGCGGTCTTGAACCCGGTGCCGGGCTCACCGATGATGCGATCCCCCGGGATGCGGCAGTTCTCGAAGTAGAGCTCGGTGGTGGGCGATCCCTTGATGCCCATCTTGTGTTCCTTGGGTCCGGCGCTGAATCCCTCGTCGTCCTTGTGCACGATGAACGAGGAGATGCCGTTGGCGCCCTTGTCGGGGTCGGTCACCGCCATCACGGTGTACCAGGTCGACTTGCCGCCGTTGGAGATCCAGCACTTGGTGCCGTTGAGGATCCAGTCATCGCCGTCGGCGACGGCCTTGGTGCGCATTGCCGCGGCATCGCTGCCGGCCTCGCGCTCGCTCAGGGCGTAGGACGCGGTGGCTTCGCCGGCCGCGATCGAGGGCAGCACCTTCTGCTTGAGCTCCTCGGAGCCGCGCATGAGCAGTCCGGTGGTGCCCAGCTTGTTGCAGATGGGGATGAGCGAGGACGACGCGCACACCCGGGCGACCTCTTCGATGACGATGCACGCCGCGACCGAGTCCGCGCCCTGCCCGCCGTACTCCTCGGGGATGAACACCGCGGAGAAGCCGGAACCGTCCAGCGCCGCCAGCGCCTCATCGGTGTAGCGCGCCTGCGCATCCACCTCCGCGGCGTACGGCTCGATCTCCTTCTCACACAGCGAGCGCAGCACGGTGCGCAGCTCATTGTGCTCGTCGGACAGCTGGAACAGGTCAAATGACGGGTTGGCAACCATCTGGATCTCCTCGCTACTCGTCAGTAACTTTAGCGGTTAATCCGCGCCACCCAGTAGCCGGTCCCGCAGTGCGGCGTCCTTTGCCAGCACCATCTTCTCCAGGTCGGCCTGGAATGCCTCGATCCGGGCGCGCAGCGCGGGATCGAACGCCCCGAGAATCCGCACCGCGAGCAGGCCGGCATTGCGGGCACCGCCGATGGACACCGTGGCCACCGGGACCCCGGCGGGCATCTGCACGATGGACAGCAGCGAATCCAGCCCGTCCAGGCGCGCCAGCGGGACCGGTACCCCGATCACCGGCAGCGGGGTCGCGGCGGCGACCATGCCGGGCAGGTGCGCCGCGCCGCCCGCACCGGCGATGATCACCTGGATGCCGCGGCCCGCCGCGTGCTGGGCGTAGTCGAGCATCCGGGCCGGCGTGCGGTGCGCCGAGACGACACCGATCTCGAACGGGATCTCGAACTCCGCGAGCGCGGTGACGGCGTCCTCCATCACCGACCAGTCGCTGTCGCTGCCCATGATGACCCCGACCCGCGGGCCGGGCACGGTGTGCGCTTCGGTCATGTCAGTGCCCGTCCCATCCATCCGTCCACTGCGCATGCGACAGCCAGTGTGCTGCGCGCTGCGCTCTTTCCCTCAGTGCGCCAACATATTCCGGGTCATCGGCCGATCCGCCGGGTGCACCCACCAGATTCACGTGCCCGATCTTGCGGCCGGGCCGCTCCCCCTTGCCGTACAGGTGCACCTTCGCGTCCGGCATCCGCCCGCACAGATGGTGCACCCGCTCGTCCATCGACATCCGCGGCGTCTCGGCGGCACCGAGCACATTGCCCATCACGGTCACCGGGGCCAGCGCCGCGGTATCGCCGAGCGGGTAGTCCAGCACCGCCCGCAGGTGCTGTTCGAACTGACTGGTGCGGGCGCCGTCCATGCTCCAGTGCCCCGAGTTGTGCGGGCGCATCGCGAGCTCGTTCACCAGCACTGCCCCGGATTCCGTCTCGAACAGCTCGACCGCCAGTACGCCGACGACCCCGAGTTCGGAGGCCAGCCGCAGGCCCAGCGCCTCAGCGCCGGCCGCGATCTCGCGGGGCAGGCCCGGCGCCGGTGCGATGACCTCCACGCAGATGCCGTCGCGCTGCACGGTCTGCACCACCGGCCAGGCCGCGCCCTGCCCGAACGGGGACCGGGCCACCAGCGCGGAGAGCTCGCGGCGCCATGCCACCCGCTCCTCCAGCATGACCTCGACACCGTCGGCCAGATACCCGGCGACCGCCTCTCTGGCGTGCGCAAGATCGCGGGCCAGCACCACGCCGCGGCCGTCATAGCCGCCACGCACCGTCTTGACCACCACCGGACGGGAGGTCCGCGCGGCAAACGCATCGACATCGTCGACGGTCCGCACCGCGGAGTAGGCCGGGATGGGTGCGCCCAGGGCCTCCAGCCGGCGGCGCATCACCAGCTTGTCCTGGGCGTGGATCAGGGCCTGCGGCGGCGGCGCCACCGTGACGCCCTCGGCGACGAGCTGTTCCAGATGCTCGGTCGGCACGTGTTCGTGGTCGAAGGTCAGCGCGGCGACCCCCTGCGCGGCGCGCCGCAGTGCGTCCAGGTCGGTGTGGGCACCGATCACCACATCGGGTGTGACCTGAGCCGCAGGATCGTCGGGCCCGGAGGCCAGCACCCGCAGCGTCTGCCCCAGCGCGATGGCGGCCTGGTGGGTCATTCTGGCGAGCTGGCCCCCGCCGATCATCGCGACGGTGGGCGCTCGGGAGTCACTGGGCGTTCGGGGCACGGCACATATGTTGTCATGTCCCGGGTGACCTCCATACGGGACGACCGGTACCGGCAGTGACCTGCACAGGTTCACGTTGGGCAGGGAGTTTCCGTAGACTTGATCCTCGTGTCCTTCGCTGATGCCACGATTGCGCGGCTTCCCCGCCCGATCCGGCCCTTCGCCGAGCGGCACCATGAGCTCATCAAGTTCGCGCTCGTGGGCGCGACGACTTTCGTCATCGACTCCGCGATCTTCTACACGCTCAAGCTGACCGTCCTGGAGCCCAAGCCGGTGACGGCCAAGATCATCGCCGGCATCGTGGCGGTCATCGCGTCCTACATTCTCAACCGGGAATGGAGCTTCAAGGACCGCGGCGGCCGCGAACGCCACCATGAGGCGCTGCTGTTCTTCGGGGTCAGCGGCGTGGGCGTGGTGCTGGCCATGGCCCCGCTGTACTTCTCCAGCTACGTGCTGGGCCTGCGGGTGCCCGAGGTGTCGCTGACGGTGGAGAACATCGCCGACTTCATCTCGGCCTACGTCATCGGCAACCTGCTGCAGATGGCCTTCCGGTTCTGGGCGTTCCGCCGCTGGGTGTTCCCCGACGAGCACGCGCGCAACCCGGAGAAGGCCCTGGAGTCCACCCTCACCGCCGGCGGTATCGCCGAGGCCTTCGAGGACCATGCCGAGCACCACGGTCAGGTCGGTCAGAGCGCCGGGCGCGGCTTCGACGAGAACGGCGCCGGCGACGAGAACACCGTCACCCCGCTACGCCGACGGGTCCGCGACACCGATCAGCTCGGCGATTCCTCGGAGTCGAGGGTGTCGAAGACTTCGTGATAGAGCAGGGAGTGCACCTG
The DNA here is from genome assembly GCF_056400845.1 of Mycobacterium sp. P4_H6. Lineage (NCBI taxonomy): Bacteria > Bacillati > Actinomycetota > Actinomycetes > Mycobacteriales > Mycobacteriaceae > Mycobacterium > Mycobacterium sp. P4_H6. The sequence continues at coordinate 17,576 of NZ_JBFUKN010000083.1, forward strand.
CTCGACGCGCGGAATGTCGTAGAACTCCAGCGGATCCTGTGACGCGGACTCGATGATCAGCGTGCCGGTGCGCAGCATCCGGTCCAGTACGCCGTGCTTGAACTCCACGCTGTTGATCCGGGCCAGCGGGATGTCGATGCCGCTACGGGTCAGCAGGCCGTGGCGGAACATCACCCGGCGGTCGGTGATCACGAAATGCGTTGTCCACCACGTCAGGAACGGCCACAGGGTGAGCCATCCGACCAGCACCAACCAGAGCGCGGCGATGACACCGAAGATGATCCGCTTGGCATTGTCGTCCCAATCGGTCTGATTGACCCAGCCGGCACCGAACGCGGCCAGCGCACTGGCCAGCAGCAGCACCAACGCGGGAGCGAGCAGCCGCTTCCAGTGCGGGTGCCGGTGCAGCACCACATGCTCGTCTCTGGCCAGCACGTTCTCCGGATAGCCCACGGTGTGGACTCTACTCAAACACCTCACCGGATAGCGGGCGCAAATGCACAATATCGGCCGCGGCGATGACCTCGGTGCCCGCGCCGGTGTCGATGCAGAGCCGGCCCTGCGCGTCGATGGCCGTGGCGGTGCCGACGATCTCCTTGCCGCCGGGCAGCAGTGCGCGCACCGGTCGGCCCAAGGTGGCGCTGCGTTCCCGATAATCCGTCAGCAGCGCCGCGGCCTCCCCGGCCTGCCAGGCCTGGATGCGGGTGGCCAGCTCGCCCAACAGGATCCGGGCGATCTCGGTGCGTTCGGCGCTCACCCCGAGTGCGCGCACCGAGGTGGCGTGGGGCTGGCCGATCTCCTCGGGCAGTAGATCGACATTCAGGCCGATGCCCAGCACCACGACCGGTTTGGGCGAGGCCACCTCGGCAAGGATGCCGGCGATCTTGGCGCCGTCGATCAGGACGTCGTTGGGCCATTTCACGCCGGCCGCGATGCCGACGGCGGCCAGGGTGTCGGAGACCGCGACACCGGCCAGCAGTGGCAGCAGCCCCCACTGTTGTTCGTCGACGCCTTCGGCGGAGATGGCCACCGACACGATGACCAGTCCGCGCGGCACCGCGGTCCAGGCGCGTCCACCCCGTCCGCGCCCGGCGCTCTGATGCTCGGCGAGCAGCACCGCTCCGGCGATGTCCTCACCGGCGGCGGCCCGCGCGATCAGATCGGCGTTGGTCGATCCCGTCTCCTCGACGATGTCGAGGCGGTGCCACGGCGCGCGCAGATCGGCGCGCAGGGCGTCGACATCGAGGGGTAGCCGGTCAGCAGTCATTTCGCACCGGCTGATCAGCGAAAATCTTTGTCATCCAATCCAGTTGGCTCGCGAGATCGACACCCGCGTGCCCCTTGCCCGGTTCGAACTGCACTGTCACCGTTCCTCCCATGGCGCATGCGCGCTGAATGGCCGCTGCCGTCCACGCCGCGTCGACAAGGGTATCGGCCCCGCCGTACCAGACCGATAGCGGCGCCGACAGCGGGCGCTGCGGAAGTGCCCAGTCCCGCAGCAGCTGTCGCAACTGGTCGGCCGCGGCCACCGACTGCGGTGCCACATCGTGCTGGCGCAGATGTTCTGCGGCACTCTGCCGTTCGTAGATCTGCGGCGCCTGGCACGCGGTGATGACCGACCAGTACTGCGCGCCGGCCCCGGCCCGGAAGTCGTCACGGTTGAGTTCCGGATGAAGCCGCGCGAGCGATTCGACGATGACCGGCATGGCCAGCAGTTGGTCGGCGGTCAGTTCACCGCGCAGCGACTTATCCGCGAAGCCACTCACGTCTGCGGCCGGCGCGGCCGCGACCGTCCCGAGCAGCTTCAGTTCGGGGGCGTACACCGAGGCCTGTTCGTTGGCGGCCCAGGTGGCCGCGCCGCCCTGCGAGTGGCCGAATCCCAGCCACTTGGTGGACACCTCGGGGAAGGTGTGGCGCAGCGCCCGCACGCTGTCGATCATGTTCAGCCCGGCGGTTCTGGCATCGAGGTACGGGTGAATCCCCTTGGCGCCCAGTCCTTGGTAATCGGGCACCGCCACCGCGAAACCGCGGTCGATGAACGGTGTCACGAAGGCCAGCGCGCCGAGCATGGTGTCCGACCGCGACGGGGCGCAGGGATTGTCGATGCCGACGGTGCCGTGGCCGATGGCCACGATGGGCCAGCCGCCCGGCGGCGGGGCGCTTTTGGGGGTGAACACCGAACCGGAGACCACGGTGGGCGCGCCGGTGTCACCGGATGTCGAGCGGTACAGCACCCGCGCCGCGCGCAGATCGCGGGCCTCCACCCGCCGGGTCACCCCGGGCATGGTGGTGGCCGTGACCAACGAGCCGGGTCCGGCGTCGGCGAGGTCGGCGGTGTCGATGGCGACGGGCGCTCCGCCCGAGGACGGGAAGCTGTTCAGGAATTCCAGACCCAGCGGCACGGCGAACGGCAATAGTGCACGGCCGAGCAGGATCTGGGCGAGGACGACGACGAAGATGGTGACGGCGACGGCGGTGCGTTTGAGCCAACGCGGCCTGTCGTTGCTCCGGGAAAGCCGCACGTCCCTACGCTACCGGACGTCCGTGACGGGACTGCGGAGCGAAAGCGACCCGGGTGGATCAGTAGGCGCCGGTGCCGCCCAGCACGGTGCGCACGGTCTTGAGGGCGATCAGCAGATCACCGCTGATGGACCAGTTCTCGACGTAGGACAGATCCAGGCGCACCGAGTCGTCCCAGGACAGATCGGCGCGACCGCTGACCTGCCACAGGCCGGTGATACCCGGCAGCACCAGCAGACGGCGACGGACCTGGTCGGTGTAGGCATCGGCTTCGCACGGCAGCGGCGGGCGCGGGCCCACCACGCTCATGTCCTTGCGCAGCACGTTGATGAACTGGGGCAGTTCGTCGATGCTGTAGCGGCGCAGGATCCGGCCCACCGCGGTCACCCRGGGGTCGCGGCGGATCTTGAACAGCACGCCGCCGTCCATCTCGTTCATGTCGGCCAGGCCGGCGACCAACTTGTCGGCGTTCTCCACCATGGTCCGCAGCTTGATCATCTGGAACGGCTTGCCGTCCAGGCCGATGCGCTCGGACATGTAGAAGATCGAGCCACGGCTGGTGAGCTTGATCGCGATGGCGCTGACCAGCAGCAGCGGGAATGCGGCGGTGAGCACGGCGAGCGAGACGAAGATGTCGAAGGCGCGCTTCTGCACCTTCGTCGTGCCGCTGTACTGCGGCTTCTCGACGTGGATGAGGTTCAGACCGGCGACCGGGCGCATGGTCAGGCGCGGACCGGCCACATCGACCATGCCCGGTGAGACCACGAGGTCGACGCCGAGGCGATCGAGATCCCAGGACAGCTCGCGCACGCCCTCGGGGCCGAGGTGCTCGGTGGTGGTCAGTGCGACCGTGTCGGCGTTGGCCTTGGCGATCGCCTCTTCCACCTGATGCTCGTCGCCCAGGATCGGCAGCGGGCCGACGCCGGGCACGTCGAGCGTGCCGCCACCGACGCGGCCTGTGAGGCAGACACCCACGACCGAGTAGCCGTAACCCCAGGCACGGTCGAGGGACTGGACCAGGCTGCGCACCGCGGCCGCGTTACCGACCGCCACCACAGCGTTAACGCACTGTCCGCGCTTGCGGTACCAACCGAGGACCCGGCGGCAGGCGGCACGGCCCAGCACCAGGAACACCAGACCGAGCGGGAAGGCCAGCGCCAGGTAGCCGCGCGCATACTCCGGCCGGAAGATCATCAGTGTGACGGCGACGACGCCGATGGTCGCCAGCGTGGCCGAGAGCACCCGTCGGTACTCCTCGATGCCGGCACCGACGATGCGCGGGGACCGGCTGCGGTAGGCCGTCAGCAAACCCAGCCAGATCAAGCCGAAGATCACCGACAGCAGGCCGAAGTACTTGGTGAGCGGATCGAAATCGGTAACTGGGCGCCCCAGGCGCACCATCTGGGCGCACGCCATGGCAGCGCCCACGACAACGACATCGGTGACCAACAGCGCCAACCCGTAGCGCCGCTGCCACTGCAGTCCGTCGTGGTCGCGGGCGGGCGCCGCGCTCACCAGAGCGATCGGCGCTTCCGTCTCTCTCACCAACGTCACGTGCGCGTCCACCTTCGTTTGYTGCACCGGTCCAAGCATGCTGACTAAGACTATCGCTTTGTTTCCTGCTTCTTGCAACATTTCGGCCCAAATATCCACCCTTCGGCTGACGCCGGCGCAAATTCGCCGGTGGATATGATCTTGATTTGCCGGATCTGGCCGCGCGGGTGAGTCGGTAAAAACTGACGTCCGCGACGATTTGACCTGGTAATTAAGCCTAAGCCGAGTCTGTTAATCCCATGTACTCATGGGTTATCGCCGGGGTTGCCGATGCGTTACACCTGAATCAAGATCTTCCGACGCCCGGCGAGTCGGCCGAAGAGCCATTGCTGAAACTGCGCTTGCGTGCAAGGTTCCGACGTTTTATGGCTTAGCCGCGGCACACACCACCGGCAACCTGCCCGGACCTCCCGGCGATCGGCGACGGCCCGATGGGCATTCCGGTACGACGTTGCGAGAAGTCGCTGGCCGGCGGCACGGGAGTGCTTGCGATCGCGAACATGTCGTACCCGCCGTGACCAGCGGCCAAACGCCGGACCAGCCACGCAGACGGACCGGAGCTTGCGAATGGCGTCGCGCACCATTGGCGCAGCCGCCCACCCACCTATTCACTTCGGCATCATCCGCCCCAATATGAATGGCACATTCGTGCCATTCCTCATTCGCCATTCCTCGAATAGCGAATCGCAGCGCTGCGAGAACGCCTAATTGACAGTGCCTGACACATCGGTTTGCCGGGTAACAGGCACATCACGGTGACTTCGCTGGCGGGGTCCGGGGCAATGTCCCTACCGGGCCGTACGAGGGCGCCAGGAGGGAGTTCGCGCCGGTGCGGCGGCACCGACCGGGTACCCGCAGCAGGACTAACCGCAGGCGGTGGCGGCGGCTTCACCTACGGGGCGCTCGATCGGCAGCCCCTCGAGCCGTTCGGCCAGCCAGCCCAGCTGGTCGGCGACCTCAAGGTCGCCGTGGCCCTTGTCGGGCTGGAAGTCCCACGTCACCGTGCCGCCCAGCTCGCAGGCGCGGGCCAGCGCGTCCGTCGTCCAGCGCGGGTCGATGTACTCGTCCTCACCGCCGTAGACGACCGACATGGGTGCGGCCAGCGGCTGCTGCGGCAATGCCCACTGTCGAAGATAGGTCCGCAACTGATCGGCGGCTTCCGGCGTCCGCGGCTTCACGTCATCGGATCCGAGTCGGTCGATCACGGCTTCCCGGGTGTGCACCGCATCGCCGGAACAGGCGATCAGGATGTCCCAGTTCTCGGCGGCGACACCGTGCCGGAAGTCGTCCCGGTTGAGCTCGGGGTGCAGCCGGGCCAGCGATTCGACGACGAGGACCAGCGCCGCCACCTGCTCCTTGGTCAACGTGCCGTCCACGGACTTGTCGACCAGCCCCGCGATATCGGCGACCGGCGCCAGCGCGAGCACCCCGCGCGGAGGCATCTCCGGGGAGTACGTCCCGGCCTGCTCCCCTACCGCCCAGGCCGCGCCACCGCCCTGCGAGCCCCCGAGTGCGGCCCACCTGTCCGAGACATCGGGGAAGGTGTGCCGTAGCGCCCGCACCGAGTCGATCATGTTCAGCCCGGCGGTCTTGGAATCCAGATAGGGATGGATTCCCGGTGATCCGAGTCCCTGGAAGTCGGCGAGGGCCACCGCGAAACCGAGCTCGGTCAACTTGACCACCCAATCGGTCAGCCCCAGCAGCGTCGCCGACAACGACGGGCCGCACGGCTCGTCGATGCCCAGGGTGCCGTGACCGAAGGCGACCACCGGCCATCCACCGGCCGGGGCGCCCCCGCTGGGCGTGAACACCGCAGCGGACACCACCGTCGGCTCCCCGCTGTCGCCGTTGGTCGAGCGGTACACGACCCGGGCCGAGTTCAGGTCGGAGCCTTGCGGGCTGCGGCTGAACTCGGGCATCGTCATCGCACTGACCAGAGAGCCGGGGCCGCTGCCCGTCAGGTCGGCGCCCTCGATGGGTGCGGGCAGCACCGTCGCGGGCGGCTTACTCGACAGACCCACCGTCTGGCGGGCGGCCGGGGACACCGCCAACACCACCGCGGCAACCAGGATCAGGACGGACAGCACAATGCCGGCCGGCAGCAGGTATCGGCGCATCAACTCTTCCGGAACCGCTTGACGAGGCCCAGACCCGGGCGCTCCACGGCGTAGTAGGTGATGGTCGACAGCAGGATCGTCACGACGGCCACCACCGCAACATTACGGAACATGCCGCTCCAGGAGTCGCCGGCGGCCAGGTCGTAGCGGCCCAGCAGCAACAGCACCGGGTAATGCCACAGGTACACCGACAGCGAGATCATCCCGACGAAATAGAACGGTTTGAGGTCGAGGAACCGCGCGATCGGGGAATCCTTGCCGCGGGCCAACGGCAGGACGACGATCGCGATGAACACCGCGGAGACGAAACCGATTCCGGCAGTGGCGAATACGGTGCCCTTCACGGCGAGCACGAGTGCCACGGCGAAGGACACCAGCAGCAGCGGGAAACACAGGAAATGGATCCGCCTGGCCGCCGGGACGGAAATCACGCCCTGTTCGATCGCGACGAACAGGATCGCGGCGAACATCCCGTAGGCGAACAGGTCCGCGTTGGTGATGAAGCTGCGCATGAACACCGCAGCCCAGGTGGGTCCCCAGTTCTGCATCATGACGGTGTCCGCGCCGGACGCGGTGAACACCAGCGGGGCGAACAGTCGGCCGATGACCCCGACCGCCAGCAGGATGGCCGGTGCCAGGCAGGCCAGCACCAGCGGCTTGACATCGGTGCGCTTACGCAACGCGAAGAGCAGGAAGCCCAACAGCGGCAGCACCGCGTAGAACGCGATTTCCAGGGTCAGCGACCAGGACGGGCTGATACCGGTCTGCACGTAGTCGGGAATGTAGGTCTGCGTCAGCGTCAGATTCGCCAGCAGTTCCCAGGGATCGGTGATCATCCCGGTACCGGCGTCGGTCCCGTGCGGCTGGATCGCCGAATTCTGCACATACGCCACCTGCAGCACGAAATTGCAGATCAGGAAGATCGTCAGATATCCGGGGAAGACCCGGAAGAACCGGTGCAGGGCGTACTGCTTGGTATCCGGCATGGCCGCCTTCGACCGGTCCTTGGTGAGGCGCCGGATATAGGGCAGGAACAGCAGGAAACCGCTGAGCACGAAGAACAGGATCAGCGCCAGGCCGAGCACACCCAGGAAGGCCTTGTCGTGGGTGACCGGCGAATAGCTCAGCGCCACATGGCCCATCACCACCGCCAGACAGCCCAACCCGCGGATGCCGTCGAGGCCGATGATCCTGGTGTGCGTCGGCGAACTGGCAAGCACCTGGGATTCGATGCCCGGCACACCGGAGGCCCCCGCGCCCCCGTGCGCCGCGTTGGTTTCTGTCATGAGCGTTCTCCGGTCGCGGTGGTCAGGGGCGTCGTCTCKACAACTAGGTGGTCTTGAGGATCGACGGCCCGCCCTCGACCCCACACGTACTGTCCGCCGGTGCGTCATCGAACCGCTTCATGATCCAGTCCAGCGACACGATGGGGTCGAAATCACCGTGTCCCCGGCCGCCAGCGATGAAGGATGCCACGGTGTCGCCCATCTCGCAGGCTCTTCGCACCGCTTCGGTGGTCCACGCCACCGGGACCACGTCATCGGCGTCCCCGTGCACCACGAACATCGGCGCGCTGGCCCGGGCGCGGGGCAGACCGCTCATCTGATTGAGGTACCCGCGCAACGTGTCGAGGGCCTCGGGGGTCGCGGGGCGCAGATCCTCCGGCGGAATCTGCTCGGCCACCGCGAGCCGGTCCTCGGTGGCGTCGGTGGAACACCCGGCGAGCAGATCCCACTTCTCTTCGACCAGGCCGCGCCGGTAATCGTCCAGCTTGAAACCGGGATGCGCATTCTGCAACGACGACAGGATGAGCACCATGGCGATCCGCTGCTGCGGGGACAGGATGCCCTCGGCGGCCATATCCGCAAGACCGGTGATGTCGGCCGCGGGCGACACGCTCACCGAGCCGATCAGCCGGGTGTCCTGCGCGCCGTAACCGGCGATCAATTCGTTGGCGGCCCAGGACGCCTGGCCGCCCTGGGACACCCCGAAGGCGACCCATCGCTCCGAGGAGTCCGGCACCAGCTTGCGGGCCGCACTGGCCGCGTCGACCATGTTGTAGCCGGCCGTGGTGGCATCCAGATAGGGGTGGTAGCTGTCGATGGTGCCCAGCCCCTGGTAGTCCGGCACCACCATGACGTAGCCGAGGGTGACCAGCGCGCGGACCGCCTCGGCCGCGCCCAGCAGGGTCGGTGACAGCGACGGCGCGCAGTCCGACAGCACGCCGGTGGTGCCGTGCCCGAACACGATGACGGGCCAGCCCCCCTCGGGCGGGGGGCCCGCCGGGGCGAACACGCTGCCCGACACGACCTGAGAGCTGCCGTCGACCCCGGAGGTCGAGTTGTAGGTGATGCGGGCGGCGACGGAGGTGACCCGCAGCAGCCGGCGGTCGATGGTGGGCAGCCGGGTGGCGCTGACGAGCGCGCCCGGACCGGTGGCCGAATAGTCGGCGGGCAACTGGATTTCCGAGACCACCGCGGCCGACGGGCCGGGGTCGGGCTCCGAGCAGCCCGCGACCACCAGCGCGAACGCCAACAGCGAACTCGCCAGCGCCTTGCGGGTCGTCCTCGCCGAGATTGTGTGTGCCATCGAGCTCCTAAGACCTGGGGGGCTCGCCGCTGGACGACGTGTACGAGTTGGCGACCTGGCGGAGTTGGCCGCCGGTCAGCACCTCGTCACGGGCCAGTCCCAACGCCAGCACCAGCACCAGGCTGAGGGCGAAGCCGACGCCGGTGGCCACCAGCAGCGTGTTCGTCATATCGGGTTGGACCTCGTGGGCGACGGTCGCCGGATCGACGGCCACGAGTTCGGCCACCGGCCCGGTGTACTGGATCGGGTCGGTGGGTTTGGCCTCGACGTATTCCAGCTCACCCGACATCTTCATCAGCACGGAGGCGAGCGTGTTGATGGTGTCGATGGTGGTCTGCGGATCGGGGCCCGTCACCCCCACCCGCAGCAGTGCCGACGATGGCCTGCCGAACCGCGACAAACCGTAGGGCTCCCAGGTCGCGGTGACCTTGGCCGCGAGTTCGCTTGGCGTCAGCGGCAATCCGAGTTGTTCGATGGTCCGTTCGCTGATCACCGAGGACTGCGCCAGCGACACGTAGGTGGACATCCGGCTGTTGGCCCCGATGCCGCCGGCGTAGGCCGAATAGGTACCGGGGTCACCGGCGACCTGCGCGAACAGCAGTACCGACGCCGTGTAACTGCGTTCGGCGGTGAGCTTCTGGAAGCCGAACGCCGCGGCGGGCGCCAGCAGCGTGGCCACCAGGATGATGACCCAGCCCCGGGCGGCAATCCTCAGGTAATCCCGTGCCCGCGGCACGTCGACCGGCGCCCTCAATTTCTGCTCAGGCAGTCGTTGGGCGGCGGGTCGGCGCCGTCGAGGCGGTCCATCAGCCAGGGCAGGGTGAACCCACTGTCCAGGTCGGCGTGGCCCTTGCCCGGGCCCTTGCGGATCTCGATGTAGCTGCCCATCGCGCAGGCCCGGTCCAGTGCCTTCTCGAACCACGTCTCGTCGACCAGCATGTCCTGGGTGCCGTAGCCGACGACCATCGGTGTGGTGTTGGGGGCCTGTGGCACAGCGATTTCCGCGAGCCGCTCACGCAACCAGACGACGTCCTCGTAGGTCGCGGGCCGCAGGTCCTCGTTGGTCATCAGCCCGCGCACCCTGGCGATGTCGTCGAAGTTGGGCGGGATGCAGTCCAGGAGTTGATCCCAGTTCTCGGCGGTGGTGCCGCGCCGGTAGTTGTCCAGATTCATCTCCGGGTTGAACCACTTCAGCGACTGCAGCGCGAACACGAGCGTGACCCGCTGATCGGCGGTCAGCGTGCCGTTCCAGGCGGCGTCGGCCAACCCGGACATGTCGGCGGCCGGCGCCATCGCGACGGTGCCGAGCAGATTGAGTCCCTGACCGTAGGTGGTGGCCTGTTCGGCGGCCGCCCAGACCGCCAGGCCGCCGGCGGAGTGACCGTAGGACAGCCAGCGGTCGCTGGTCTCGGCGCCGACCCGACGGGCGGCACGGACCGAGTCGATCACGTTGTAGCCGTAGGTCTTGGCGTTGAGGAACGGGTGCTGGTAGCCCTCGACCCCGGCACCCTGGAAGTCCGAGACGGTGACCAGGAAGCCGGACCGGACGAAGACCGACATCGTCCACGCGTTCAACGGCAGGCTGCCGTAGAGGCTGCTCGCGCATTTGTTCAGCACACCCTTGGTGCCCTGGCCGAAGGCCAGGATGGGCCAGCCGCCCTTGGGCGGGTCGCCCGGCGGGATCGCCACCGCACCCGAGACCTCGGTGGGCTGCCCGTCCACCCCGGAGGTGGATCGGTAAACCACGCGCATGTAGGTGGCGTCGTCCTGGTTGAGCAGTTCACTGCCGCTCATCGGTTCGACGGACACCAGCGAGCCCGGCCCGTCGTCGTTCATATCCGGCGGTGGCAGCCGCGGTTTGCCGTCGAAGGGCGGGGTGAAGGTCTTGATCGCGACGGTGTCCGAGCCCGGAGGGGGCGCGGGGGCCTCCGCCGGTGCGCACGAGGTCACCAGCACGACGGTCACGAACAGGACCGCCGCACCACGCATCAGACTCGGCACGCCGTCATCCCGAGGTGTGCGATGAGGTCTGCGACCTCGCGGTGCGGCTGTCGGTTTCTTCCTCGGCAGCGGCCGCGGAGTTGCCGGAGGCGTGGGCGCCGCCCTGGTGCTTGCGGTCCGAAGAGAGCTCACGACGGTGTCCCGGCTCGCAGGTGKCGACCACGCCGAGCACCGGTGCGTGCGC
>NZ_JBFUKN010000084.1:0-27139 GCF_056400845.1 Mycobacterium sp. P4_H6
GTGGTGGTGGGGGTCCGGGTCGGCAGCGCGCAGATGGGCAGCAGCGACGTCCGGGCCAGTTCGTTGATCTGGCGGATCGCGTCATCGAGTGAACCGGAGGGCAGGCCGGCGGCGACCTGGGCGCGCTCGGATTCGCGGATGTCCTCCAGGCGCAGCACCTCGCAGTCCAGCGGCCCCTTGGACTGGCCGAAACTTATGAGCGACAACTCGTTTCGGGCGTTCAGGCAGCCGACCAGAAACGGCTCCTGCAGGGACAGGCCCAGGAACGAGGTCTGCACACCGCGCATGATGGCGACCGTTTCGTCCTGCTCGCTGACGTAATAGTTGTTGCGGATGATCTCGCGGGCGATGGTCAGCCCCGCCACCACCACCAGAAGGACCACCACAGCGGCGATCAGCATCCGGCGTTTGGAGCGGGGCGGTCGTTGCTCCTCGGGTTGGGTGACAACCCTTTTCGGCTGGTTTCGCTTGGGGTTGAACGCCGAGGCGCGACCCGCGGCGGTGTTCGGCGGGATGGTGTCGTCATCCACGCCGGAGACGGCACCGGCCAGGATCGGCTGGGTCTGGCCGTAGTCGTAGTCCACGACGTCGGCGACCACCACGGTGACGTTGTCGGGGCCACCGCCGCGCAGTGCGAGTTCGATCAGCCGGTCGGCGGCGTCGACCACATCGGGGATCTGCAGTGCCTCGGCGATGGTGTCGTGGCTGACCGGGTCGGACAGTCCGTCCGAACAGAGCAGGTACCGGTCGCCGACCTTGGCCTCGCGCATGATCAGGGTCGGCTCGACCTCGTGACCGGTGAGCGCGCGCATGATCAGCGATCGCTGCGGATGGCTGTGCGCCTCCTCGGCGGTGATGCGTCCCTCGTCGACCAGGGTCTGGACGAAGGTGTCGTCCTTGGTGATCTGGGTCAGCTCACCGTCGCGCATCAGGTAGCCGCGGGAGTCGCCGATGTGCACCAGCCCGAGCCGGCCACCGGCGAACAGGATCGCGGTCAGCGTGGTGCCCATGCCCTCGAGCTCGGGATCGGCCTCCACATGGGCGGCGATGGCCGAGTTGCCCTCGTGCACCGCCACATTGAGCTTGTTGAGCAGGTCGCCGCCGGGCTCGTCGTCGTCGAGATGTGCCAGCGCGGCGATCACCAGCTGGGAGGCCACCTCACCGGCGGCGTGGCCGCCCATGCCGTCGGCGAGCGCCAGCAGCCGGGCCCCGGCGTACACCGAGTCCTCGTTGTTGGCGCGCACCAGACCCCGGTCGCTGCGCGCTGCGTATCTGAGCACGAGTGTCACGGGCGCAACTCGATCACTGTCTTGCCGATTCGTACCGGCGTTCCCATCGGAACCCTTACCGCCGTAGTCACCTTCGCCCTGTCAAGGTATGTGCCGTTGGTCGATCCTAGGTCCTCCACGTACCATTCCGACCCCCGTGGTGACAGCCTGGCGTGCCGTGTCGACGCGTAATCGTCGGTGAGCACCAGGGTGGAGTCGTCGGCACGGCCGATCAGCACCGGCTGGCTGCTCAGCGTGATGCGGGTGCCGGCCAGCGCGCCTTCGGTGACCACCAGGTGCCGGGCGATGTGGCGCCGCTCCCCCTTGGGCAGCAGTGACCCGCGGAGCGCGAGTCCGCGGCGCACCATGACGGCGCCGGTGGGCGCATAGATGTCGGTGCGCAGGATGCGCAGCACCGACCAGATGAACAGCCACAGCAGCAGCAGAAATCCGACGCGCGTCAGCTGCAGTACTAGCCCCTGCATCCGACGTCCTCTCCGTCCCAGTTCCGTGCGAGTTCCGCCGTCACGATACTGGGAGGCCCGAAGGCCTGTTGCTGATCGACGCTCAGTGGACCCGGACGATGATCTCGGAGTGGCCCAATCGGATCACGTCACCGTCGGCGAGCTGCCACTCCTGGACCGGCGCGTTGTTCACCGTGGTGCCGTTGGTGGAGTTCAGATCCGACAGCAACGCGACCTGGCCGTCCCAGCGGATCTCCAGGTGGCGGCGCGACACGCCCGTGTCGGGCAGCCGGAACTGGGCGTCCTGGCCGCGGCCGATCACATTGGCGCCTTCGCGCAGCTGGTAGGTGCGGCCGCTGCCGTCGTCGAGCTGCAGGGTGACGGTCGCCGCGGCGCCGTAGCCGCCGCCGTAGGGAGCGGGCGCTGCGGGCTGGGCGCCGTAGTCATAGCCGGCGGGCTCGCCGTAACCCTGGTCCGGGTAGCCGCCCTGGGCCGGGGGCTCGCCGTAACGGCCGTAATCGGGCGCCGCCGGGGCGGGCGGTGCCGCGTAGTCGGCGCGGCCGTACTGCTGGCCGCCGTAGCCGCCCTGATCGGGATAGCCGCCCTGGTCGGGGTAACCACCCTGATCGAGATAGCCCGGGGCCTGCGGTGCGGGCGGACGGCCGTAGCCCTCGTCCTGGCGGGCCGGGGGGCGACCGTAGTCGTAATCGCCGTACCCGGGCGGCGGCGAGGCCGGCGGCTGGCCGTATCCGGCCGGCGGCGGCTGCTGGCGGTAACCCTGGTCGGGGTATCCGGCCGGCGGCTGACCGCCGGGCTGGCCGTAGCCCGCGGGCGGACGCTGCTCATACGACGGCGGCGGGTAACCCTGATCCGGGTAGCCGCCCCGATCCTGCGGGTAGCCACCCTGGTCGGGGTAGCCGCCCGGACGCGGCGCGTAGCCACCCTGCTCCTGCGGGTAACCGCCCTGTTCCTGCGGGTGGCCCTCGCGGGCCTCGTCAGGCTGGCGGTACCGGTCGTCGTACTGATCGTCGCCGGGCCGACCCTGTCCCTGGCCTCGGTAGCTCGGGTTGTCGGTCATCGCTGGTGCTCCTGGTTCTGTGGACGCGCGGTCTCGTTCTGCTGGTGCGGGTTCGCGGGTGGTCGTGTCTGGGTTGACCGCTCCACGGGCGCGGAACTGTCCGGTGTGCAGGCTCGGCGATGGCTCAAACCTGACGACCACATCACCATACGTTTGCCACCCCTGGTCATGGATGAAACCCTCCAGGTGACGGGCAAATGTGGTCGATGTCCGGTCAGGGTCGGCGCTCACCTTCTGGTAATCAGCCTCACTGAGGGTAATGACGTAGTCGTTGGGGGCCAAAATACGGCCGCCGCCGACGTTGCGAGATCTGGCCTCGGCTTCGCGGCGCAACAGCGCCTCGACCTCCTGCGGGACGATCGAGCCGCCGAAGACCCGCGCGAAGGCGTCACCGACGGTGGATTCGAGGCGTCGCTCGATGCGATCTGCCAGACCCATCACACCGCCTCTCTGCCTCGTCGTACCGTCGTCGGTCCCCGCGCCGCGTGTCGCTCTGGCCACACTGCTCACAGGCATGTTATCGGCCTATCGCGCGAAAGCGTGACCAACAGATCTCTGAGAATCGGATCACGCCAGGTCAGCAGGGGTGGTGGGGATCGACTTCCATGGGTTTGGGGGCGGCGGGCGTGGAGTGATAATGTTGCGCGGTCGCTCGGGCGAGTGGCGGAATGGCAGACGCGCTGGCTTCAGGTGCCAGTGTCCTTCGGGACGTGGGGGTTCAAGTCCCCCTTCGCCCACACCATGTTCGCAGGGCCTCGGTTATCCGGGGCCCTGTGTGATTTCCGGGGGTCGGAGTGTGTGCGATCCCGCCGTGGAAATCGGCGCGCGCGGATCGTCAATGACGTTATGGCGCAGCCGAATCACGACGCCGGCGGGCGGCGTTTCCTGCAGTTCTGCTCACGCGCCGGTCCGGATCAGTGACACCCGCGTCTCGCTGTAGGCCCGCAGCCCACGGCAGATGGACGCATCGCGCAGGGTGCCGGGACGCCGTCACATGTGGCCCCGGTGGGATTGGGCCGGCTGAACTGCCACCGCCCGTCGATCAGCCGCATCTCGTGCGTCCAGCCGCCCGTCTGGGAGGTCACCGTCGTGCAGCCCTCCCCGCACGGGGAGAGGGTCAAGTACCACTGCGAGTCGGTGTCGGGGTCGGACCAAGGCTCGGTGCCGAGCACGGTGAACTGCCGGCTGCCCTGGACGTACTGGTCGTGCATGCCGGAGAGTTCCTCGGCCGACACCGGACCGGCGAGCATGACGGCGCCGCCGCCGCGCCGGTAGTGATCAGCGAATTCAGTGAGGTGGAGGCTGCTGCGGGTACGGCGGGGGCCACTGGCCTCCCGGGGGTGGCGGTTGTTGTTGCGGCTGCCAGTACGGCTGCTGACCGTGCCACTGCGGCCACTGGGGCGGCGGGTAGTGCGGATACTGCGGCGGGCCCGGCCGGGTCGGCTTCGTCACCATCTTCACGATGGCCCAGATGATCAGACCAACGATCAGCGCCAGGATCAACAACCGGCCCAGGACCTCTCCGACCACTCTGGCCGGATGGTCTGTATCCGCCAGAGTCATCGCAAGATCAACAGTCACCATCGTGGCTCCCCCCACCGTCCGGCTCGTCCGTACCAGCCTATGGCCGTGTGGGCATGCTCCCGACAGAGATTTTCAGTGCTGCAGTTGCGCGGGCAGCGCGGCCCGATCGATGTCGCCCTTGGCGGTGACGGCGATATCGGCGGCGAACACGACGACCTCGGGGATCTCATAAGGCGCCAGCCGCGTGCGGCAGAAGTCGGCGATGCCCGCGGTGGTCAGGGATTCGTCGCCGACGATCACCGCCGCAACCCGCTCGCCGTAAAGGTCGTCGGGCACCCCGACGACGGCGGCGCGGGCGATGTCCGGGTGGGTGTGCAGTACGGACTCGACGCGTTCCGGTGCGATCTTCTCGCCGCCGCGGTTGATCAGGTTCTTGATCCGCCCGGTGACGGCGAGGTGGCCGCCGCCGTCGATGGTGCCGATGTCGCCGGTGTGGAACCAGCCGTCGGCGAAGGCCGCGGCGGCGGATTCTGTTGCGGGCCCCAGATATCCACGCACGACCGTCGGTCCGKTGAGCAGGATCTCGCCGGTTCCCGACGTGCTCACCCGGGCGCTGACCACGCTGGGGCGCCCGACGGTGCGGGTGCGAACTGTGACGTCGTCGCCGGCCACTGCGGTCGACGCCTGGTGGGTGGTTTCGGTCATGCCGTAGGCGGCGAGCACCACGGCACCGAAAGTCGACTCGAGCGCGGCGGTGTCCTCTGCGCTGAGCGGGGCGCTGCAACTGCGGATGAATCGGAGCCGCGGGTAGGCGGCTCCCGGGATGGCGCGGCTGAGCAGGATGCGGTGGATGGTGGGCACGGCGGTGTACCAGGTCGCTTTCGCGGCCGCGATGTCATCCCAGAAGGTGTGCGCGCTGAACCGTCCACTGGCCGGCAACAGCAGCGTTCCGCCACTGGCCAGTGTCGCCAGCAGTGCCGCGACCAGACCGTGCCCGTGGAACAACGGCATCACCGCCACCGTGGCGTCGGTCTCGGTGAGCCGGTACCCGCTGACGATGCCCGTGATCGACGACGCCAGGTTGTGGTGGGTCCACGGCACGAGTTTGGGTGCGCCGGTGCTGCCCGACGTCATCATGATGAGCGCGTCATCGCCGCTCAACCCTGCTGGTCCGGACCCGGCACGGGGCGGTGCGGCAGCATCGAGCATGGTCGGCAGGCCGGCCTGATCGGGGATCAGCAGCCAGTCCGGGCAGTCGGTGTCGAAGTCCCAGGTGCGCAACCGGTCGGTCACCACCACCCGAGCTCCCAGCGCTTCCACCCGCCGGCGCTTGTCGGCTCCGGGCACCGTGGGGTCCATCGGTGCCACCACCACGCCGGCGCGGGCGGCCGCGATGAGCGCGACCACGAACTGCGGGCCGTTGGAGGACTGCAGCACCATCACATCGCCCCGGGACAACCCTGCACTCACCAGCTGTGTGGCCAGTTGGTCTGCGGCATAGGATAATTCGGCGTAGCTGTGGCGCCGGTATCCAGAGCCGCTGATCAGCGCGGTGCGCGACGGGTCGGAGGTGCGCAGGATGTCGCCCAGCCGCCAGGACGGAGCATGCGTGTTCATCATCGGATTGCCTCCGCGAGATCCGTTCGGGGATTGAGGTTGGTCAGATGGCCGGACTCGGTACCGGCCGTGACGTCGAGTTCGCAGTCGATGAGCGTCGGCCGGCCCGACGCCAACGCCTCGGCCAGCGCGGCGCGCAGTTCGTCGGCCGTGCGGACGTGATGGCCGACGCCGCCGAACGCGGTGATGAGGTGTTCGTGATGCGCGCGCGGCGCCAGCACCGTCGGGGCGGGATCGCTGCTCGCCGGGTCATTGCCGTCGCCGCGGTAGACGCCGCCGTTGTTGAGCACCACCACGCAGACCGGAAGTTGGTAACGGCAGATGGTCTCGATCTCCATCCCGCTGAATCCGAAGGCGCTGTCGCCCTCGACCGCGACGACCGGCTGACCGGTCTCGACCGCGGCGGCGATGGCATAACCCAGCCCGACGCCCATGACACCCCAGGTGCCGCTGTCCAGTCGGTGCCGCGGCACCTGCATGTCCAGCACGTTGCGTCCGACGTCGAGGGTGTTGGCGCCCTCGTTGACCAGATAGACATCGGGCCGTTCGGACAGAACCTCACGGATCGCGCCGAAGGCGTTGTGGAAGCGCAGCGGATGCGGATCCTCGGCCAGCCGGGCGGCCATCTTCGCGTCGTTGGTGCGCCGGCGTTCGGCCAGCCGGTCCCGCCACTGCGGCGGGCAGCGCAGGTCACGCTGCACCGCGCCGCGCACCAGCGCGTCCAGCACCGAGCCCAGGTCGCCGGCCAATGGCACGGTGATCGGCTGGTTGCTGTCGAATTCCGTTGGATCGATGTCGATCTGAATGAACTGGGCATCGGGCGACCATTGCGGTGCCTCGCCGTGACCCAGCAGCCAGTTCAGTCGCGCCCCGGCCAGCAGCACCACGTCGGCCTCGGCCAGCGCCAGCGAGCGGGCCGCCGCGACCGACGCCGGATGAGCATCGGGCAGCAGGCCCTTGGCCATCGACATCGGCAGGAACGGGATGCCGGTCTGCTCGACGAACGCGCCGACGGAGCCCTCCACCCGCGCGTAGGCGGCGCCTTTGCCGAGCACGATGAGCGGCCGGCGCGCCGAGGCCAGTAGGTCCAGGGCCGCCACGACGCTGCTGTCGGCAGGCCGTTGCGCCGGAGCCGGGTCGACGACCTCCCACAGCGATCGCCGTCCGGTGCCGGCGTCGACCACCTCGCTCAGCACCGAGCCGGGGATGTCCAGATAGACCCCGCCTGGGCGACCGGACACGGCGACCCGGATGGCCCGGGCCACGCCGCGACCGATGTCCTCGGCGCGGTTGATCCGGAAGGCGGCTTTCGCGAACTGACGCGCCGCGGCCAGCTGGTCGAGTTCCTCGTAGTCCCCGCGCTGCAGATCCACGATCGCCCGGTCGCTGGACCCGGCGATGTGGATCATCGGGAAGCAGTTCACCGTCGCATTAGCCAGCGCCACCATGCCGTTGAGGAAACCGGGGCCGGAGACGGTCAGCAGCACACCGGGTTTCTGGGTGAGAAAGCCGGCAGCACCGGCGGCATGACCCGCGGCGGACTCATGCCGAAAGCCCACGTACCGGATGCCCGATGCCTGGGCCAGTCGTGCCAGGTCGGTGATCGGGATGCCGACGACGCCGTAAAGGGTGTCGACGTGATTGCGCTGCAACGCGGCCACCAGGAGATGGAAGCCGTCGGTACGCGCCGTCCCGTTCATGGGGAAAGTCTGCGTCCGGGGACACCCTCGGCGATATCCGGCTGACCGGGAATGAGCAGTGGGGGCTAGCCCTACCTCGGCGCGCTAGCAGGGATCGCCGGGCGGGGTGTAGTAGGGCACGCCTTCGACCGTGTAGCAGGGGATTTCTCCCGGAACGTAGGGTACGTGCGCTGACGCGATGGCGGCACCGACGGCGACATCGCCGACGATGTTGGTACACCCGCCGGCGGCGAAGTGCCGGCCATCGGCCCCGGCACAGACATCGGCACCGGCCACCGGCGCGGATACGACGGGCAGGACGGCCGTCGATGCGCTGAGCAGCGCGCCGGCCAGCAGGGTGGTGGTGCGTGTGACCATGGGAGTCTCCTTTTGGGGCGCGGTGCCTGGTGACAATTGTCGCGGTCGTAGGGGTGCGGGGACGGGGATTGCGGATATCGGGCATGAATCCTTGACCCCGCAAGATCCTCGACTGTGCGGCGTCCCGGGCCGCGGGTGCGAAGGGCGATGTCCACGGCCCGGTGGGCTGCGACCAGCCTTTGCCGAGCCGGTCGGTGCCGCCTTGATCCGCGCGCCAAGCTCACGGTCGGGTGGTCTCAAATCCGCACCAACTCTTAGCTATTCATGACACGACGCTTGGGATACCTCGGCCGAGCCGCGCACCATCGTGGCGGGGGATCGATCCAGGGATGCCGTCTCGGCAAGGGGAGAACATTGATGAAGATTCTGCGCGCGACCATCGCGTTGCTGTTCGGGATGAGCGCGGCCATGGTGGCACCGGTGCCTGCCGCCGCCGCTCCCGGACCGGGTGGAGCCACGGTCCTCACGTTGGCGCCGGCTTTCGGACCGCTGGACTCCGACTGGCTGCGCGGGGAGCTGTTCGCCGCACCCAATGAGGTGCTCAAAGTGCCGTACAACAACTTTCCCGGCGCCACCAACACCAACAAGGGCGCCGACAAGCTCAACGAGATGCTGCACTCGACCGCGGGGCCCATGATCGTGGCCGGGCACAGCCAGGGCGCCCAGGTCGCCGACGCCTGGTTGCGCCGGTACGGGCCCACCCGCGATATCGACCCCGCCACAGTGACATTCGTGATGACCGGTGATCTGGAGAGCAAGTACAACGGCTGCGCCAACGTCCCGGGGAGCGGTTGCGTGGCCGCCTACGGCGGGAACGGCTTCCCCGATGACACCCCGTACACGGTCAAAGTGATCGCCCGCCAATACGACTACTTCGCGGACTGCCCGAACGACCTGAACAATGCGGACGCGAAGAAGAACCGTGGCGCCGCCAGCCTGGTGGGCGGCAAGGGCGAGCTCAAACCGGTCCACAACGACTACAGCAACATCGGTCTCAACGACCCCGCCAACAAGATCTTCGTCGAGGGCAACGCCACCTACATCTTGGGGGCCCCGGCCACCTATTTCCTGCCGATGGTCACCCAGCAGTGGACACCCAACAGTCAGAAAGTGGGGGATGACGCCCGGTTGCGTCCCATCGTCGAAGCCGGGTACACCCGGCCGATGGGCACTCTGCCGATTCCCGCGGCGCCTTAGCGGACCTCGACCGGACTCTTGCGGGCCGCTTCCAGCGATGTGCCCTCGATATCCAGATCGGGCACGTACTTGTCGAACCACTTGGAGTGCACCCACATTTTGTCGCCGAGGATGCTCATGATGGCCGGGATCAAGGTGAGCCGCACGACGAACGCATCGAGGAAGACGCCGACGGCCAGGCTGAGGCCGATGGATTTGATGATCGGGTCATTGCCGGCGAGGAAGGCGATGAAGACACCGAACATGATGAGTGCGGCCGCCGTCACCACCCGTGCCGACAGACCGACACCGTTGCGCACGGCCTCGAGCGCGTCGGTGGTGTTGCCGAGTTCCTCTTTGATCCGGGAGACGACGAACACCTCGTAGTCGCTGGACAGGCCGAAGATGATGGCCAGCAGGATGATTGGCAGGAAGCTGATCGTCTCGCCCGGTGTGACACCCAGAAGGCCTGCGCCCCAGCCCCACTGGAAGACCGCCACCTGCACACCGAGGGCGGCGAACACCGACAGCAGGAACCCGACGATCGAGGTCAGCGGCACCAGGGCGGCGCGGAACGCGACGGTCAGCAGGATGAACGCAAGCCCGACCACGACCACCACGAAGATCGGCAGTGCCGCGGCGAGCTTGTCAGAAGTGTCGATGTTGGAAGCGGTGTTGCCGCCGACGAGAATGGTTGCGCCGGTGCCGGCTTCGATGGCCGTGCGGTCGGCACGGATCTGCCGGACGAGATCGGCGGTGGCGAGGTCGTTGGGCCCGGTCTCCGGGATCACCTGGATGACGGCCGTACGATTGTCGCCGCCGGCCGGCGCCGCGGCCACCACGCCGTCTTCGCGGCCGATATTGGCGGCGATGGTGGCCACCGCACCCGGATCGGTGGCCTTGGAGACATCGGCCACCACGAGCAGGGGCCCGTTGAAGCCGGCGCCGAGATGCTCGGAGGTCAGGTCGTAGGCCTGGCGTGAGGTGTTGGATTCGGGTTGAGACGCGCCGCTGGGCAGCCCGAGATGCATGCCGAGGGCGGGTAGTCCGATGATCACCAGGGCCGCGGTCCCGCCGAGCAGCAGCGGCGTGCGGAAGCGCACCACGAAGCGGGCCCAGGCGGCGCCCATCGTGCGCTGTGGGGTGTAGGCGGCGACCTGGGCGACCTGCTTGGCACGGCCGGGCTGAAGCGGCGTGTCGATGAACTTCGCGACCTTGCCGCCGGCGAACCCGCACATGGCCGGGAGCAGGGTCAGGGAGATCAGCATGGCGATGAACACCGATATCGCCGCGGCCACCCCCATGTAGGTCAGGAACGGGATGCCGACCACCGCGAGGCCGCACAACGCGATGATCACCGTCAGGGCGGCGAACACCACGGATCCACCGGCGGTACCCACGGCCAGTGCCGCCGCCTGGTCGCGGGGCATCAGCAACAGCAGATTGTTGCGGTAGCGGTTGAGGATGAACAGCGCGTAGTCGATACCGCAGGACAGCCCGAGCATCAGGGCCAGCGATTGGGTGGCCGAGGGGATCTCGACGAATGCCGCCACCACGAATATGCCGAAAAGGCCGATGCCGACGCCGATGCCGGCGGTGATGATCGGCAGCCCGGCGGCCACCACGGCGCCGAAGGTGACCAGCAGGATGAGGAACGCGACCACGATCCCGATGATCTCGGCGATCATCGGGGGTTCCACCTTGTAGCCCGGGTAGACACTGCCGGAGTATTCGACGCGGAGCCCGGCGTCCTGCACCGGCTTCATCGCCGTCTCCAGCTCGGTCAGAGCATCGTCGCTCACTTCGCCGATCTGCGCCTTCCACTGCACCGTGCCCAACCCGACCCTGCCGTCGGGAGCGATCTGGCGGGTCTGAGCGGGTCCGGCGGCCGCGGCGATATCCGGGATGGCGGTGAGGTTGGCGACGGCCCGGTCGATCGCGGGGGCGAAGGCGGGGTCGGTGACCGCACGGTTCTCCGGCGCGGCAATGGTCAGCTGAGTCTGCGCGCCGGAGAAGGCGGGCAGGTTCTGCTGAAGCTGCTCGACCGCGCGCTGCGATTCGGTGCCGGGAATCGAGAAGTTGTCCGAGGGCTGGCCCCGTAGGCCGATGAAGGCCGCCGCCATGCCCAGCAGGACCGCCAGCCACACGCCCAGCACCAACCAGCGACGGTGGAAACTGAATCTGCCGAGCGCATACAGATAACGGGACACCACAACCCCCGGGTATTCGAGACAAGACAACTGGTCACGCTATGTATGCCCATCGACGGCGGTTTGACACGTGATGTCGGGTACAGCGACGAACTCAGACAGCCAACTGCCGGACGAGGGCGTCGGCCCCGGTGATCACCGGGGCAAACCGCCTGCGCGCGGCTGAACCCAGCCAGTCCTCGCGCCGCAGCTCGTAGACGTGCTCGATGAGCTCGCGGCCGTCCTCCACCAGGACATGACTGTCGACGAATCGATAGCCGAGGGTGGTGGAGACCGTGGTGCTGGCGGTRTTCTCCTCGAGCGCCCAGGATTTCGCTGCCTCGGCGTCCAGGTGGGCGAACGCGAGCTCGAGCACGGCGGCCCGCGCCCGGGTGCCCAACCCGCGGCCCTGGAACGGCGCCGTCAGCCAGGAGGTGGTGCCGACGACCCGGCGCTGTGGCCACTGCTCGAAACCCGACACGCTCTGCAGGCCGACCGGTACGCCGTCGACCAGAACCGCCAAATCCAGTGTCCAGCCCGGCCGCTTGGTGAGATCGCGATTGGATTGCACACGGGCGATGCGCTGACGTTCGATCTGCTGCGGCGTCCGCCCGTCGATCCACTTCACGAAATGCGTCTGGTCGGTGGGCAGCACCGCCCCCGGTGTCGCGGCATGGCGGGCGAGCTCGGCGAGTTGGGCATCCGAGGGAGCCGCCAATTCGGCACCGTCCACCGCGATCCGCAACGCGAATTGCGCTCCCGCATCGGTCATCACGTCGACAGTAGCCCCCACCCGACCAGGAATACCGTACCCAGCGAGACCACCGTCAGCGGGACCCCGAAGCGGAAGAAGGTGCGCGTGGAATAGCCGCCCGGCTTCATCACCATGAGATTGGACTGGTGGCTGAACGGGTTGAGGAAGGTGAACGAGATGCAGGTCCCGATGATGGTCAACAGCAGCACGGGGTCCAGGCCGCTGCTGCCCGCGACCGCGATGGCGACGGGTGTGAGGATGGCCGCAGCCGCCGAGTTGGTGACGAGGTTGGTCAACAAGGTGGTGCCGATGGCGATCACCAACACCACCAGGGCGGTGTTGCCGGCCGAGAGCGTGAGCACCGCGTCCGAGATCCGTTCGCCCAGGCCACTGTTCACCACAATGGTGCCAAGCCCTACCGAACCGGCGATGATCGCGAGGATGTTCCAGTCCAGGGCCCGCACCGCCGACCGAGGTGTCAGCACCCGGGTGACGACCATCAGCGCCGCCCCGGTGACCGCGACGAGTTCGATGGCCGCCAAGCCCAGCGAACCGGCGACGATGACGGCCACCAGAATGGCGAGCGCCACCCAGGTCTTACCGGTCTGCGGGGCCYTACCGGCGACCTTCTGCCACAACCCGATCGAGGGATGGCCGGTCAGGACGTCCGGGGAGGCGGCGGTCACCAGGCACATCTCCCCGGGCGTGGCGGGGATGTCCCGGAGCCGCTCATCGCCTTCGGCCGCGACGACGGTGATGTCCTCGTTCTCCTCGAGTACGCGTACCGAGGATTGTTCATTGGTGGCGATGGACACCATGTACAGGTCTTGCGGTGACAGGCCGAACCGCGGGCTGGCCCACAGCATGCGTACACCCGCTTCGGTGGCGCGGTAAACCAGTACATCGTCGGCCTGCAGAACGCTGCCCGTATCAACCGGCTGCCCCCGGCGCAGCACCTCGAGCAATTCGAAGACGGGGGTGGTGTGGATGCCGAGGTTCGCCGCGCTGCGTCCAACCGCATTGGCATTGGCCGAGATCGGGATCTCGGCGCGCCAGGACGCGGTGTCACCGCCGGTCTCGGATCGCCCGCGCAGCATCAGCGGGCCGGTGATCAACAGCACCACCCAGCCGACGATGGCGACCGGAACCGCGACCGGCGCGAAGGAGAACATCGACACCTCGACCCCGGCGGGAGCGGCCAGTCCGGCGATCAGCAGGTTGGAACTGGTGCCGATCAAGGTGGCCGAACCGGCGAGCGTGGTTGCGTGCGCGATCGGCAGCAACACCGAACGCGCCGGCACCCCGGACTGTTGCTGCAGTTCCCTGGCCGCGGGGATCAGCATGGCCACCAGAGGTGTCGTGTTGATGAGCGCGGACACAACGCCGGTGGGCGGGATCAGCCGGCCCAGCGCCTGCCGCGGCGTGGCCACCCCGGCCAGCAGCCGGTACATCACGCGGGAGATGACGCCGGTGTGCAGCACGCCCTTGGCGATGACCAGCATCGCCGCGATGGTGATGACACCGCCATTGCTCAACCCGGCGAACAACTCGGCCGGCGTGGCGATACCGGCCAGGCCCGCCGCCACCAGCGCGCAGATCAGCGCGAGCACGGCGGGCACCGCTCCGGTGGTCATGGCGACGAGGGTGGCGACGACGATGATCGCCGCGACTATCTCCATGCCGGGGATTATCGCCCTGCCGGCGCCTCGTCGGCGGGCGGGCTGCTCTTGCGGACGTTCTTCAGCCGGTACAGATCCCGGTCCGCCTCGGTGAGCATCTTGGCGAACGAGCCCGGCTCGTAGGCGGGTCCGACCGCAATGCCGGTGCTGACGTGTACCGGGCCGTCCCCGCGGAGGGTGTCGGCCAGCGCGCGAGCCTGACTCTCGTCGTACCCGGAGACGATGGCCACGAACTCATCACCACCGAGCCGTCCGACGAGAGCGGACGCGGGTAGCTGCCGGGTCCAGCGCCGGGTCAGCTGCATGAGCACGCTGTCTCCGGCGGCGTGCCCGTCGCGGTCGTTCACGGATTTGAAATCGTCGATGTCCAGCACGATGACGGCCAGCGATTCCCCGCGCCGCCGTGCGCGCGGCAGCAGGTCGTCGAGTTCCCGGTTCAGCCCGGCACGATTCCACACGGCGGTCAGCGGGTCACGCAGGGCCGCCTCCATCAGGGCCGCGTGCAGTAATCCCAGCAGCTCGGCGGCACCCAGGATGCACACCGGGAACAGCAGGTACCACAACCATGGGACGGGTGCCGGGGCGATCCACATACCCACGCTGACCCCGGCGGCGAGCAGGGCGCCGACCACCCGCGCGGTCGTGGGCCGGTGCCAGCTGCGCACGAAGACCGCGATGAGGATCAACGGGACCAACGCCCATACCTGCGCGGCTGGCTCTTGATGGCCCAGCACCGCGGCCAGGGGTGCGATACACGCGCACACCAGGGCCACCGTGTAGCGCCAACCGCACAGCTGCCGCGGCACGGCGGCCAGCAGCCCGACCACACTCAGTGCCACCGAGATCCATTCGCCCCACGCATCTGGCCGGCCGAACGCGGTCGCGATGGCCAGGACGTAGAGCACCAGCCCGGTCGTCAGGTAGATGAGCAGCATCCGGCGACGCAGCACCGTATTCAGAACCGGCACACCCACCCCGTCCCCACCCGCGTTGATCAGCAAACCATTGTGCACATTCCTACCGAATTGCGGAACGGGATGGGTGAGAGCGTCGAATGGACGGGCGTCCAACGCCTGTCAGGTTGACGGCGACGCGCTACCGGTGCACCGGCGGGCGGCAGCCAGCGAATTCCGCGCGAAGAGCTGGCGGTCCGCTGTACGACGTGGGGACGCGCCCAACGGGTCTGGCAAATTTTCGCCTGGCGGTCCGGTGACCGCGGTGCGGATATCGGTGAATCTCCGATTCACCACCACGGGTCTTTCCCAGCCGGAAGACAGCAACGCAACGCCACGACGAAATACCGGACTCCACCTCGTGTACGCCGATCGTGCGACACATGTGGCAAAAACTGACAGAATTGCAGATTCCTACTAACGTAACCGTTAATATTCTGCTCGCTGTGATGTCCGTCACGGCGCAGGGCATATCTGCAAACGAAACGAGGTGGGGAAACATCGATGGCAGGTGGGCACCGGTTGCCGAAGGGCGCCAAGACGAATCGGTCGGGCAGCGGACGTCGCGGCAGCCACCGCGCCAAGAGCACGCGCCCGGAACCGTACGCCTGGCTGGGTGCGAGCGCGGTGACCCTCGGCCTGGGCGCTGCCCTGGCCAGCGGCACCGGGGTCGCCTACGCCGATGACGGTGCCACCGGTTCGACGTCGACGAGCAGTCAGTCGTCCACGCCGACCGGTCAGAGCTCTTCGGAGAACGACAGCTCCTCGCCGAACGATTCGTCCACCACCGGGCCGCAGACCACAAACGAGCCCGAAGAGTCGACCGAGGACGACACCGGCATCGACGTCGGCCTCCCGGACCCGGAAGAAGCCGACACCACCAAGAAGAACACCCGGGGCGCGCACGTCCGCGGCGCGAAGTCCGTTCTGCAGAACCGGCTTTCGGCGGCCACAGCCGCCAGTGAGATCGCCAAGACGCCCGAGGTCAGTGTCGCCGCCACCGAGGACTCTCTCCAGGATCCGGGCGCACCGCAGGCGGGCACCACCTCCACCACGCCGGAGGTGGCTTCCTCGCCGAGTGTCACCACCTACGCGTCGACATCGTCGACGACGTCCCTGGCCGGCGCCAACCAGATCTCCTCCAATGCAGCTGCCGCGGCCGACCCGGCGCCGGTCCCGAAGGCGATCGCCGTTCCGGTCCTGAAGTTCGTCGGCGGAATCCTGAACCTGTTCGGGGTCAACACCAATTCCCCGCTGCCGCAACTGGATGTGGGCCTTGCCGCGGCATGGACCTGGTTCCGGCAACTGCAGACCGAGTGGGGCATCGCGCCGCCGACCGGTGTCGTGGCCACGCCCACCGGGCCGGACCCGGAAACCGGCACGGTCACCGGATTCCTGAGCGCCAACAATCCGTCCGGCCTGGCGCTGACCTACACGGTGGCCATCGATCCCCTGCTCGGTGAGGTCACGCTGGGCGCCAACGGCGCCTTCAGTTACACCCCGTCGGAAGCGGCGCGACTGGCCGCCATCATCGCGCCCCTCAGCGATATCTTCACCGTCACTGTCTCCAATGGCATCGCGTCCAACTACGCACTGGTCACGGTGCCGATCGGTGCGACGACCGCCGGCACCCCGGGCATTCCGGCGACCGTGTCGCAGAGCACCAACACCACAACAGGTTTGGTGACGGGTCAGGTCGGTTCGACCGGGCCTGCCGGGCACACCTTGACCTACCAGGTGCTGACCTCCACGCTGGGCGGCCAGCTGACCTTCAACACCGCGACCGGCGAATACACCTATCAGCCGTCGGCCCTGGCGATGGCGCTGGCCGGCCTGGGGATCGGGCCGGTCTCCGACGTGTTCACGGTGGTCGCCAAGAACGGCTCGCTGACGAGTCTGCCGGGGATCATCACGGTGCCGATCACCGCGGGCAACGCGACCCCGGGAACCCCGGTCTCGGTGTCCCAGAGCACAAACCCGGCCACCGGTTTGGTGACCGGCCAGCTCGGATCGAATGATCCGGCCGGGCAGACGCTGTCCTACGACGTGCTCACGTCGACGTTGGGCGGCACGCTGACGCTCAACAGCAACACCGGCGCCTACACCTATCAGCCCTCGGCGCTGGCCATGGCGTTGGCCGGTCTGGGCATCGGGCCGGTGTCCGATGTGTTCACGGTGGTCGCCAGCAACGGCGTCCTCACCAGCCTGCCTGCCATCATCACGGTGCCCATCACGGCGGTCGATGCGACGCCGAGCGCACCGACCACTGTCTCACAATCCACCAATCCGGCAACGGGTTTGGTGACCGGCAGTGTGGGGTCCACGGATCCGGCGGGTCAACCGCTGACCTACAACGTGATCACCTCGACGCTGGGCGGCACGCTGACCTTCAACAGCCAGACCGGTGGGTACACCTATCAGCCGTCCGCGCTGGCGATGGCGCTGGCCGGTGCCGGCATCGGCCCGGTGTCCGATGTGTTCACGGTGGTCGCCAGCAACGGCGTCCTCACCAGCATGCCGACCATCATCACCGTGCCGATCACGGCGGCAAACGGCAAGCCGGGCACGCCGGTCGGCGGGTCGCAGACCACCAATGCGGGAAGTGGTCTGGTCACGGGCAGTGTGTCGGCCACCGACCCGATCGGTCAGGGCGTCACCTACGAGATCATCACCTCGACCATCGCGGGCACCCTGAACTTCAACGGAGCCACCGGCGCGTACACCTACACGCCGTCGGCGGCGGCGCGGACGCTGGCCTCGGCCGGGGTGACCACACCCGATGTCTTCACGGTGGTGGCTCGGAATGCCGCGGGGACGAGCAGCATTGCGACCATCACCGTGCCCATCGCGCCGAACCCGGCAGCGCCGAGCACACCGACAAAGACCAACCAGGCAGTGAACAGCACCAGTGGTCTGGTGACCGGCAAGATCGTATCGACCGATCCCAACGGCTTGCCGCTGACGTATACCTTGACGCTGGGCGGGATTCAGGGCAACTACACGGTGAGTGCGAATGGCGACTTCACCTTCCAGCCATCTACGGCGGCGCGTACGGCGTCGTGGGCGGCCGGCGGCAACCTCAACGATGTCTTCACGGTGACGGTGTCCAACGGGTACTCCAGTTCCAGCGCCATCATCACGGTGCCGGTGAGTCCCAAGCGTCCCTTCTAACCGGTTCTGGACGGGCAGGTTCGATCGCAACGGTCGGACCTGCCCGTTCGGCGTTCGTGGTTAGGCTCGATCCCATGGCAACCGAGATCACCGTGCGCGGATCGTTCTCCGCTTTCCAGCCGCCCGAGCGGGGGACCGTGCGGGCGTCGATCACCTACGAGGGCGCGGACATGGGAACGGTGTATGACCGGGTGGCCCA
Organism: Mycobacterium sp. P4_H6; assembly: GCF_056400845.1. Classification (NCBI taxonomy): domain Bacteria; kingdom Bacillati; phylum Actinomycetota; class Actinomycetes; order Mycobacteriales; family Mycobacteriaceae; genus Mycobacterium; species Mycobacterium sp. P4_H6. The sequence goes on from NZ_JBFUKN010000084.1 coordinate 18,130, forward strand.
CGATCTCGCCGCGGTGAAAGCCTCGGTCACCCGGTTGCAGGCCCTCGATCCGGCACCGGTCACCTGGTGGTCGGCCGGCCAGTTGCGCACCTGGTCACAGCGGCCCTGGCACAAGGACGGCAAGCAGTTGCCGATGGTGCACCACGCCGGGGTCGACATCGACGTGAAGTTCCGTGACTTCGAGGCACTGTCGCGGTGGGTCGGTGAACATGTTTCCGGCACCGGCGGATTCCGGGTGGCCCAGGTGGTCTGGGCGCTCACCGCCGCCCGCCGCGACGCCTTATTCGCCGATGCCCGTACCCGCGCCGTGCGTGATGCCGTGGCCCGGGCCCAGCAGTACGCGGACGCCCTCGAGCTCGGTACGGTGCGGCCGGTGGCGATCGCCGACGCCGGAATGCTTGCTGCCCAATCGCATCCAGAAGGCGGCCACAGCGGTACCTTCCTGCGGGCAGCGGCAAGTCCGGCCGGCGGCGGCGATGTCGAACTGCTCCCCGAGGACATCGAGGTGTCCGCGACGGTCGACGCCCGGTTTCTCGCCGGCGGACCCTAGCCGAAGGCGTTGCGCAGGAACGGGGTCGAATCGACCAGCGAGGCCAGCACCGTCCCGCTGTGGTCTTCCTCCGGGTAGATGCGCAGTTCGACATTCTGGTTGTTGGCCATCAGCTGGTCGTAGAACGCCAAGGTGGACGCCGGCGGGACGTCCCGGTCCAGCAGACCCACCCCGAGGAAGATCGGCCGGTCGTATCCCGAGACCGGCGTGCCCATGAAATCGTGCAGCGCGTCCTCGATCCCGGGGATCGAGAGCAGCGGTGCCGAGAACATGTCGGCCGGGCGCAGTTGTGCCAGTTCGTCGGTGAGCGGATGCACGCACACCGTCTCGGCGCGGGCGGCGGCGTTCAGGCCCGCCGGGGACAAGACGCTGTTGACGTCCAGATCGGGCCGCGCCTCGCGCAGTGCGGCGATGATGTAGGCCGTATAGGCGTTGGCCACCGGCCCCAGCTCGGGCAGTTGGAGATCGGGTCCGGCCTGGGCGACGAACTTCTGGATGTTCGCCGGGGTGCCGGTGGCGACCACGCCGCGGTAGTCCAGCCCACTRCCCGCGCTGAATTCGGTGGCCCAGCGGGCACTGGCGACGGCTGCGCCACCGCCCTGGGACTGGCCGACGATGGCCCACTTCGGGGACAGCGCGATGTCCATCCGGTGGGCGGCGATCACCGAGTCGATGACGCCGTGGGCGGTGGTGACGCTGTTGAGGTAGCTCATCAGACCCGGGGTGCCGAGCCCGGCGTAGTCGCTGGCGACGATGACGTATCCCTGGTTCAGCCAGTGCGACAGGTATTCGTCGTCGCGCGGGATGCGGGGTAGCGCCGACGGGGTGCAGTCGTCGCCCAGACCGACGGTGCCGTGCGCCCAGGCGATCACCGGGTAGCCGCCCGGCGGTGCCGGCGTGCGCGGGAGGAACACCGCGGCGGTGCTCACCGCGGGGGCATCGTGCTGGTCGGTGGTGGAGTACAGGATCCGGTAGCCGGCGCCGGCGCCGGCGACGGACAGTTCCGGTGCCAGCGGGACGCTTTCGATGAGGTTGCCGGGCGCCGGGATGGGGCCCGCGTAGTGGCGGGCGTCCAGCCCGGACCAGTTCGGCGCCGCGGCGTGCGCAACGCCGGGCACCGTGAGGACGACTGCAAGGGCGAGCAACAGAGTGGCGCGAAGCGCGCGTCGCAGACCGGCCATGCCCGACACCCTAAGCGGCGGCCCGCGGTCCTCCTCGTGGGACTCAGACTCACCCCGAGCTTAATCTTGACTAATTCCAGAAAACGGGACAGACTCGCAGCGTGGACACGACAGCGGACTTTCAGCAGATGCTGCGGGGAGCCTCGCTGCGCGTGACCCGTCCCCGGGTGGCGGTGCTCGGCGCCGTTTCCCGGCATCCGCACGCCGATACGGACTCGGTCATTCGCGCGGTACGCGCGGAATTGCCCGAGGTGTCGCACCAGACCGTCTATGACTCGCTCAACGCGCTGACTGCCGCCGGCCTGGTGCGCCGCATCCAACCGTCCGGTTCCGTGGCGCGCTATGAGTCACGTGTCGGGGACAACCACCATCACGTCGTGTGCCGAACGTGTGGGGTCATCGCCGACGTCGACTGCGCGGTCGGGGAAGCCCCCTGCCTGACCGCCTCCGATGATCTCGGGTTCGCCATCGATGAGGCCGAAGTCATCTACTGGGGCCTGTGCCCCGATTGCATCACCGCACAGAGCGTTTCGAAGTAACCAACCAGTCCGACAGCCCCGGAAGGATCTACACAGTGCCTGAGGATCGACCCATCGAAGACAGCCCGCCGATCGGCGAGGCTCAGACCGATCAGACCGAGGGTGGCTGCCCGGCCGGTTTCGGCAAGGTCAAGCCGCCGGTGGCCGGTGGCAGCAACCGTGACTGGTGGCCCGACCAGCTCAACCTGAAGATCCTGCAGAAGAACCCCGACGTGATCAACCCGCTGGGCGCGGACTTCGATTACGCCACCGCGGTGCAGTCGCTGGACGTCGACGCGGTGCGCGCCGACATCATCGACGTGATGCACACCTCGCAGGAATGGTGGCCCTCCGACTTCGGCCATTACGGCCCGTTCTTCATCCGCATGACCTGGCACGCCGCCGGCACCTACCGCGTGCAGGACGGACGCGGCGGTGGTGGCACCGGTATGCAGCGTTTCGCCCCGCTGAACAGCTGGCCCGACAACGTCAGCCTGGACAAGGCCCGCCGCCTGCTGTGGCCGGTCAAGCAGAAGTACGGCAAGAACCTCTCCTGGGCCGACCTGCTGGTCTACGCAGGCAACGTCGCGCTGGAGGACATGGGCTTCCGCACCGCCGGTTTCGCATTCGGTCGCGAGGACCGCTGGGAGCCGGAGGAGGACGTCTACTGGGGTCCCGAGCTGGAATGGCTCGACGACAAGCGCTACACCGGTGAGCGCGATCTGGAGAACCCGCTGGCCGCGGTCCAGATGGGCCTGATCTACGTGAACCCCGAAGGCCCGGGCGGCAATTCGGATCCGCTGTCCTCGGCGGCAGACATCCGCGACACGTTCGGCCGGATGGCGATGAACGATATCGAGACCGCGGCACTGATCGTCGGCGGCCACACCTTCGGCAAGACCCACGGCAACGGTGACGCCGAGCTCGTCGGTCCCGAGCCCGAGGCGGCACCCCTGGAACTGCAGGGCCTGGGCTGGCACAACCCGCAGGGCACCGGCGTCGGCATGGACGCCGTCAGCAGTGGCCTGGAGGTCATCTGGACCCACACCCCGACCAAGTGGGACAACAGCTTCCTGGAGATCCTGTACGGCAACGAGTGGGAGCTGTTCAAGAGCCCGGCCGGGGCCAACCAGTGGCGTCCCAAGGACGGCGGCTGGGCGAACTCGGTGCCGACCGCGGACCTCAAGGGCCGCACCCACCCGTCCATGCTGACCTCCGATCTGGCGCTGCGCGTTGACCCGTCCTACGAGAAGATCACCCGCCGCTGGCTGGATCATCCCGAGGAGCTGGCGCAGGAGTTCGCCAAGGCCTGGTTCAAGTTGCTGCACCGCGACCTGGGCCCGGTGGCGCGTTACCTCGGACCCGAGGTGCCCAAGGACACCTGGCTCTGGCAGGACCTGATCCCGGCGGGCAAGACGCTGTCCGACGCCGACGTGGCGACGCTCAAGAGCGCCATCTCCGCTTCGGGTCTGACTGTCTCGCAGCTGGTTTCGACCGCGTGGAAGGCCATCTCGACCTTCCGTGAGAGCGACAAGCGCGGCGGTGCCAACGGTGGCCGTCTGCGTCTGCAGCCGCAGTTGGGCTGGGAGGTCAACGAGCCCGACGAGCTGGCTCAGGTGATCGCCAAGCTCGAGGAGATCCAGGCCTCGGCCGGCGTCGACGTGTCCTTCGCCGACCTGGTCGTGCTGGCCGGCAACGTCGGTGTCGAGACCGCGGCCAAGGCCGCCGGTCACGACGTGACGGTGCCGTTCACCTCCGGCCGCGGCGACGCCACCCAGGAGCAGACCGACGTCGAGTCGTTCTCCTACCTGGAGCCCAAGGTCGACGGCTTCCGTAACTTCCTGGGCAAGGGTCTGCGTCTGCCCGCGGAGTACTACCTGATCGACCGTGCCAACCTGCTCGACGTCTCGGGCCCGGAGCTCACCGCGCTCGTGGGTGGCCTGCGGGTGCTGGACACCAACTTCGGTGGTTCCCAGCACGGCGTGTTCACCGCCAAACCGGGCGCGTTGACGAACGACTTCTTCGTCAACCTGCTCGATCAGGGCATCAAGTGGGAGCCCTCTTCGGCTGACGACGGCACCTACGTCGGCACCGAGCGGGCCACCGGAACGCAGAAGTACACCGGTACCCGCAACGATCTGGTGTTCGGCTCCAACTCGCAGCTGCGGGCGTGGGCCGAGGTGTACGCCGAGAATGGTTCGGAGGAGAAGTTCGTCAAGGACTTCATCGCCGTGTGGGCCAAGCTGGCCGACGCCGACCGATTCGATCTGAACTAACTGCAGCCCTCATTCCAGGCCGGTTCCCTTCGGGGGGCCGGCCTGGATGTGGTTTCGGCGGGGAAAGTCAGTGCGCGGCCTTCTTCTTGCCGAACGGGAGCACGTGCACGATCGCTGCGACGATGGCGCCGATCACCAGACCGACGACCGCCGAGATCCCGGTGTTGACCAGCCAGCCCACCCCGCCCTCGGCGACGCCTACGGCGTGCGACACCCAGTGTTCGGCGTCGTGCACCAGGTCGTACGGCGGCCGCAGACCGGCCTCGTAGCTCTGCGCGAGCAGGATGTGCCCGCCGACCCACAGCATCGCGACGGTGCCGATGATCGACAGCGCCGAGAGCACCTTGGGCATCGCGGCGACCAGGCCGCGGCCCAGCTTCTGGGCGAACGCCGAGGACCGCTGCGCGAGCGCCAGGCCGGCGTCGTCCATCTTCACGATCAGCGCGACGACGCCGTACACCGCCGCCGTGATGACGATGGCGACGACGATCAGGCTGGCCAGGCGCAGCCAGAACGTCTGGTCGGCCACCTCGTTGAGCGCGATGACCATGATCTCGGCGGACAGGATGAAGTCGGTGCGGATGGCGCCCGAGGTCATCGTCTTCTCGGCGTCCTCACCGGCCACCGCCACGGGTGTGGCGTGGGCGTCGTGACCGGAAATCCAACCCCACACCTTCTCGGCGCCCTCGAAGCAGAGGAACGTCGCGCCCGCCATGAGCAGATAGGGCAGCGCCCACGGCGCGAAGATGCTGAGCAACAGCGCCGCCGGGAGGATGAACACCAGCTTGTTGCGCAGCGATCCGATGGCAATGCGCTTGATCATCGGCAGCTCGCGGGAGGCGCTGATGCCCTGCACATATTGCGGTGTCACGGCGGTGTCATCGATGACCACTCCGGCGGCCTTGACCGTGGCCTTGCCCGCCGCGGCGCCGATGTCGTCGATCGACGCGGCGGCCAGGCGGGCCAGGACGGCAACATCATCGAGGAGTGCGAACAGTCCTGCGCTCATGTACCGAAGGCTAGCCGGTGCAGGACAGCTGTGCGTACCCGCCTTTTGTAACAGAGCAACTGCTCTGTTACGGTCGTGCGGTGCCCCGCCCCCGCGTGTACGACCTGGACACCGTGCTCGACGCGGTGGAGTCCCTGGTGGCCGCCCAGGGTCCCGCGGCGGTGACGGTGCGAGCCGTGGCGACGGCCGCCGGAGTGTCCAATGGCGCCCTCTACCATAATTTCTCGTCACGCTCGGAGCTGATGGGTCGCGCCTGGCTACGGGCAGGAACCCGGTTCCTGGCCACGCAGCGCGCAGCTGTCGGCAGCGCCGCCGGCGTCGAGGCCGTGGTGGCCGCCGCTCAGGCACCCGGTGCTTTCGCCGAACACCACCCCGAATCGGCGCGGCTGGTTCTCACGGTGCGGCGCGAGGAGATCCTCGGACCCGAACTGTCCGAGCAGCTCGCCGCCGAGCTGCTCGGACTGGACGCCCTGCTGGTGAAGGTGATGACCGAACTCGCCGAGCAGCTGTGGGACCGCCGCGACGCCGCCGCGGTCGACACCATCACCGCCTGCATCGTCGATCTGCCGACCGCCCTCCTGCTCAGCCGCAACCGGCTGCACGACCCGACCGCTCGTGTACAGCTGGGTGCTGCGGTGCGTGCGGTGCTCGAGACCGGACCCGCACCACGAAAGGAAAAACACCGATGACACCAACTCTGGACCAGGTGGACGGTATCGCCGTCCTGACCCTCGGCGACGACGAGAACCGCTTCACCCCCGACTTCCTGGAGACCGTGCACGCACGGCTCGATCAGGTGTTGGCCGACGGGGCAACCGGCCTGGTCACCACGGCGACCGGCAAGTTCTACACCAACGGTCTGGACCTGGACTGGCTGGCCGCCCACGGCGACCAGACCCAGTGGTACGTCGGGCAGGTGCAGACGCTGCTGGCGCGCGTGCTCACGCTTCCCATCCCCACGGTTGCCGCCATCGTCGGGCACGCCTTCGGCGCCGGGGCGATGCTCGCCACCGCCCACGACTTCCGGGTGATGCGGACCGACCGCGGATACTTCTGTTTCCCCGAGGCCGACATCCGGATTCCCTTCACCCCCGGCATGGCCGCACTGATCCAGGCGAAGCTGACACCGCAGGCGGCCGTCGCCTCGATGACCACCGCACGCCGGTTCGGCGCGCCGGACGCCCAGGCCTACGGGATCGTGGACGCCGTCGCCGACGAGGGAGCGGTCACCACCGCCGCGCTGGATCTGTTGCGGCCCTTGGCCGGAAAGGACCCGGGCACCCTCGGGGCGATCAAGACGACGATGTTCGGCCCGGCCGCCGAGACACTCACGGCCGCCGCAGCACCCCGTTGAGCACCAGGTCGGACAACTGACCGGCTGCGGCGTCGGCATCGGTGACCCGCCGCACGCACACCGCGTACCAGGCGCCGCCGGCGATCACGTCCATCACGGTGTCGGCGTCGACCTGGCGGGCCACCCCGTTCGCCACCGCCGCGGACACCCGATCGGCCAGGTCGTGCCGTGCGGTCGCCTCCAGCCGGTCACTGATCACCCGGCGCATCGAACGGTCGGCGCGTAGATCGGCGAGCAGGCCCGGAATCGATTCCCGCACCGCCGGATCGGCGTACATCCGGATCGCACCGCGGCACAACCGGGTGATCTCGGCGACGAAATCGTCCGCGGGCGTGTCCGGGCCCAGATCGGGGAAGACCGCCTCGTGCACCAGCGCGGCCTTCGAGCGCCAGCGCCGGTACACCGCGGGCCTGCTCACCCCGGCCGTCGACGCGATCAGGTCGATGGTGGTGGCGGCGTAGCCGCGCTCGACCAGCAGGGTGCGGGTCGCGGCCAGCACCGCGGTATCGATGGCCGGGTCGCGGCGTGAGCCCTGCCTGCGGTGGCGCGACGCTGTCTCGCTGATTTTGGCCTCCCCACCCGGATTTGTCGATACAGTCTGTCACAACAAACCCGGATGAGTGAGGCCCACCATGAATCTCGATCTGGCCCCCGTCGGTGCCGACGGCCATCACCTCTACACCTGTCCGCTGTGTGAAGCCATGTGCGGCCTGGACATTCACGTCGCAGAGGGCAAGGTCGCCGGGATCCGCGGCAACCCGGACGACACCTGGAGCCACGGACACATCTGCCCGAAGGGCGCCACCCTCGGCGCCGTGCACGAGGACCCGGACCGTATCCGGCGACCGATGATCAAGGTGGACGGCCAGTGGCAGGAGGTCAGCTGGGAGGTGGCGTTCCGGCGGTGCACCCAACTGCTGGCGCCGGTCATCGCCGAACACGGCATCGGGGCGGTCACCGCCTATACCGGTAACCCGCTGGCGCATTCGTTCTCGCTGGCCCGCTACGCGGGCATCCTGCTGGGCATGTCCGGTATCCCGCTGACCTATTCGCCGGGCACCGTCGACCAATGGCCGAAGAACCTGACCTCGCACCTGATGTACGGCGGGTGGTGGTCGGTGCCGGTGCCCGATATCCAGCACACCGACCTGTTCGTGGTGATGGGCGCCAATCCCGCTGCCTCGCAGGGATCGTTGATGGCCGCCCCGGACGTCATGGGAATCATCGACGGTATCCGTGAGCGCGGCAAGGTGATCGTCATCGACCCGGTGCGCACCATGACCGCGGCCCGCGCCGACGAATGGCTGGCAATCCGGCCCGGCACCGATGCGGCGTTCCTGCTTGCCGTCGTGCACACCTTGTTCGCCGAGAACCTCGTCGACCTCGGTTCTGCCGCCCCCCATGTGGACGGCCTCGCCACCATGGCGCAGGTCGCCGCGGACTGGACCCCTGAGCGGGTGGCGGCGGTCACCGGAATCTCTGCGGACCGTATCCGGGGCCTGGCGCGCGAGCTCGCCGCCACCCCGCGCGCCGTGGTGTATGGCCGGATCGGGTTGTGCAATCAGGAGTTCGGCAGTCTGGCCAGCTGGCTGGTGGATGTCGTCAACATCCTCACCGGGCATTTCGACACCCGCGGCGGCCTGATGTTCCCGCAACCGACCGCCTGGTCCATCACCACTCAGCCGCTGCCCGGCCTCGAGGACGGGGTGCCCGAGTTCGGGCGTTTCCGCACCCGGGTGCGCGGCGCGAAGGAAGTGCTGGGGCAGGTGCCGGTGTCGTGTCTGGCCGAGGAGATCGCCACACCGGGGGAGGGCCAGATCAGGGCGCTCATCACGGTGGCCGGTAACCCGGTGCTGTCCACGCCGGGTGGGCACCGCCTCGATGCGGCGCTGCCGGGCCTGGACGCGATGATCTCGGTTGACCTGTGGCTCAACGAAACCACGCGGCACGCCGATGTCATCCTGCCCGGCCTCTCCCCGCTGGAGCAGCCGCACCATGACGATCTGATCCTGCAGTTCGCGGTCAACAGCGTCGCCAACTATTCGGCGCCGGTGTTCGTGCCCGAGGACCCGGACCGGCCCGAGGAATGGGAGATCCTGATCCGGCTGACCGGCCTGTGCAC
>NZ_JBFUKN010000085.1:0-26987 GCF_056400845.1 Mycobacterium sp. P4_H6
ACACCTCCAGCAGCGTCCAGAACTTGGCGGACACCCCGACCTTGCGGACCTCGGTGTCGAACAAGCCGGTGACCCGCTCGTCGAAGCCGCGGTAGGCGTGGTCCTCACGGCCGAAGGACTTGATGACCCGCAGCCCGAGCGCGGATTCCTCGACGTGGGTGGCGACGTTGCCCGCCTGGTCCTGGGACTGCCGGGACAGCAGGGTGAACTGACGCTGGAAGTGCAGGATCGTCAGGGTGATCGGCACGATGGCCACCACCACGACGACGCCGAGTGGCCAGTACATCGCCAGCAGGATGGTCGTCACCACGATGATCTGCACGATGTTGAGCATCAGGAACAGCAGCCCGAAGGACAGGAACTGCCGGATGGCGCTCAGATCGTTCATCACCCGCGACAGCAGCTGCCCGGACTGCCAGTTGCCGTGGAACGACATGGGCAGGATCTGCAGCCGCGCGTAGAGATCCTTGCGGATGTCGGCCTCGACGCCCATCGTCGCGCGCGCCACCAGCCAGCGCCGGATGAACCACAGCACCGCTTCCATGACGAGCAGCGCGGTGGCCGCCAGACCCAGCGTCCACAGGCCCGCGGAGTCCTTCTCGCGCACCGGTCCGTCGATGACGGCCTTGGTGAGCAGCGGAACCGACACGGTGGCGGCCAGGCTGACGAACGCCGCCACCACCATCGCGATCCAGCGGACCCGGTAGGGCTTCAGGTACGGCAGCAGCCGCAGGATGTCCGAGGACGACCTGATGCGCCGCGGTGGCGGCGCGATCGCCGGCACCGATCGCAGTCCAGACATGCGCAACCACCTCCTCCCCGTACCCATACTGAGTTCTACGCCATGAATCCGACAACCGGATTAACCGGCGTCGAGTCACCGTAAAACCTCAACAATGGATGAGGTCAAACCCATACCGGTCAGGGCCTGCGGTGCGTCTTGGCCAGTTCGGACTCGGCCTCGTCCAGTGCGGTACGTGCGGCCCGAAGCCTGGCCAGCAGGTCATCGGTCTCGTGTTCCTTGCGATCCGCCGAGCGCGCCTCCTCCATCGAGTTCAGCACGATCCCGATGAAGAGGTTAAAGATGAGGAAACTCGCCAGCACCGCATAGGAGACGAAGAACACCACCGTCCACGGTGAGATCTCCAGGCCCATGGCGATGTTGTCCGGCAGGTTCTCCAGCGTGAGCATCAGGAACATGGTCAGCATCGCGACACCGATGTTCCCGTAATTGTCCGGATCGTGTCCGCTGAACAGCACCCAGCCGACCATCCCGTAGATGTAGATCAGCAGCACCGTGCCTGCCGCCAGGGAGGCCACGCCGGGCACGCTGCGGCCCACCGCAGCGACGATGACGCGTAGGTCGGGCAGGAACCGCACGATGCGCACGATGCGCAGCAGCCGGATCAGCCGCAGCAGCATCGCGTTCTCCCGCAGCCACGGCACCAGGGACGCGACCACGACCAGGAAGTCGAAGATGTTCCAGCCGTCCTGGGCGAAAACGCGCGGATTCCCGGCGCAGGCGGTGATCCGGATCAGCAGTTCCACGACATAGATGCCCAGGATCACGTTGTTGAGCGTGCTGAACAGTCCGTGGTGCGCGGCAGCCAGAGCGTGGAACGTCTCCAGGCCCAGCACCACCGCGTTGACGAGGATCACCGTCATCATCACGACGTCGAACGCGGGGTTGGCGACCAGCGTCTTGGCGCGCGTCACCAGGGACGGAGTCGAATTCACGGTAAGTACTTAGCACGCTGTGACGACCACGCAGCGCCGACTGACCAGCATCCCCCAGCCTGCGACGGCTATCAGGCAGTATTGGCGCCATGGAAAGTGGTGCCTCGGTCTCGCCTCGGGTTCTCGTCGTCGACGACGATCCCGACGTACTCGCCTCGCTGGAACGTGGCTTGCGGCTGTCCGGGTTCGAGGTGTCCACCGCCGTCGACGGCGCCGAAGCGTTGCGCAGCGCCACCGAGACCCGCCCGGACGCGATCGTCCTGGACATCAACATGCCGGTGCTGGACGGTGTCAGCGTCGTTACCGCGCTGCGCGCCATGGACAACGACGTGCCGGTCTGCGTGCTGTCGGCCCGCACCAGCGTCGATGACCGGGTCGCCGGCCTGGAGGCCGGTGCCGACGACTATCTGGTGAAGCCGTTCGTGCTGCAGGAGCTGGTGGCCCGGGTCAAGGCGCTGCTGCGCCGACGGGGTTCGACCGCGACGTTCTCCTCGGAAACCATCTCAGTGGGCCCGCTGGAAGTCGACATCCCCGGCCGTCGCGCCCGGGTCAACGGCACCGACGTCGACCTGACCAAACGTGAATTCGACCTGCTGGCCGTGCTGGCCGAGCACAAGACCGCGGTGCTGTCCCGGGCTCAGCTGCTCGAGCTGGTCTGGGGCTACGACTTCGCCGCCGACACCAACGTGGTCGACGTGTTCATCGGCTACCTGCGCCGCAAGCTCGAAGCCGGCGGCGCACCCCGGCTGCTGCACACTGTGCGCGGTGTGGGCTTCGTGCTGCGGACCCAGTAGTCCAGACTGACGCCGTGGACCTGAACGACCGGCTGTACCGCGCGCTCGGCCTACCCAAGCGCATCCTGTCGCTGCGCACCATCGTGGTGGCCGCGGCGCTCGGCGTGGTCGCCACCGTCATCATCATCGGCACCTGGGTGTGGATCGGCATCACCAACGAGCAGTACAGCCAGCTGGACCGCCGGCTCGATTCGATCAGCAGCCTCGGCGATGTCAGCTCGCTGCTCAGCAGCGCCATGAAAGTCGACGCCGACACCCCGGAGGGCGATCCCGACCTGGTGCGGACCGCGCGTATCGGTGGCGCCACGGTGTCGATTCCGGCCGATGTGGTGCTGCCGGAGTTCCCGGACGGTTTCCAGACCACCACCATCAACGGCACCGAGTACCGGGTCCGGACGTTCACCGCAGGCCAGGCCTCCATTGCGCTCGGCGCGACACTCACCGACACCGAACGCCAGATCAACTCCCAGCACCGCCGGGTGCTGATCATCAGCGGCGGCGTCATCGGCGGCACCCTGGTGGTCGGCTGGGTCATCTCGGCGGTCATGATCACCCCGTTCCGCCGGCTCGCCCAGCAGGCCCGTGCCATCAACGCGCAGTCCAATCCGGACGAGGTCAATGTGCGCGGGGTGTGGGAGGCCAGCGAGATCGGCGAGGCCGTGGAAGGCATGCTGGCCCGCATCGGAGATGAGCAGCAGCGCACCAAGGCCGCGCTGGAGTCGGCACGCGATTTCGCCGCGGTCGCCTCCCATGAACTGCGCACCCCGCTGACCGCCATGCGGACCAACCTCGAAGTGCTCGCCACCCTGGACATGCCCGACGAACAGCGCGTCGAGGTACTCGGCGATGTCATCCGCACCCAGTCCCGCATCGAGGCCACCCTCTCGGCCCTGGAACGGCTGGCTCAGGGCCAGCTGTCCACCTCCGATGACCACGCACCGGTCGATCTGACCGAACTGCTGGACCGGGCGGCCCACGACGCCATGCGGGTGTATCCGGAGCTGGACGTCTCACTGGTGCCCGCACCGACGGTGCTGATCCTCGGCCTGGCCGCCGGCCTGCGGCTGGCCGTCGACAATGCGATCGCCAATGCGGTCAAACACGGCGATGCGAGCCGGGTTCAGCTGTCGGCGGTGAGTTCGCGCGAAGGTGTGGAGATCGCGGTCGACGACGACGGCTGCGGGATACCCGAAGAGGAACGCACCAAGGTGTTCGAGCGGTTCTCCCGCGGTTCCACGGCGTCGCATTCCGGTTCGGGCCTGGGCCTCGCCCTGGTGGCCCAGCAGGCCGAACTCCACGGTGGCACAGCCTCGTTGGAGGCCAGTCCGCTGGGCGGGACACGCCTGCTACTGAAGCTGCCCGGCCCGCATTAGGGCGTCCTGCGCAGGGTGAAGGCCAGCGTCACCACGACGCCGAGGAAGAACGACAGCGCCAGCAGGGTCAGGTTCACGACGTCTCCTCTTCAGCGGCCGGCTTGACCAGCAGCACGGTCGCTCCCCAGGCCACCGCCGATCCCAGCACGAACGCCAGCAGGTACCAGAACCACTGCATCACGAATTCCACGCAGTCCCCCTCAGCTGACCGTGATCTCGATACGCCGGTTTTGCTCCCGGCCCGACTCGCTGTCATTGCTCGCGACCGGCTCGGCCGCACCGACCCCCTCAGAAGTCACCAGTCGCGGGCGCACCCCCCGCGAAATGAGGGCGTCGGCAACAGCTTTCGCCCGACTGGCACTGACCGAGAGATTGACGGAATCCGAGCCCGCGTCATCGGAGTGACCGGTGACCGACACCCTGGCATCCGGGCACGCCTGCAACTCGTCGGCCAGTTGGGCGAGCAGCGGTGCCGAACTGTCGGACACCCGCAATCCGTTGGCGTCGAACTGGATCGGGGTACGGAGCAGACCGGAGATGCTCTGTTGCAGATCGGCGCACTCACCGGTCAGGCCCGGACTCGTCGGTGCCTGCGGCGGCGCGAGACCGGGCGTGATGACCGCGATGTCATCGACCACCGCCAGGTCCGGCCACGCGGACTGCACCGCGTCCTCCACACCGGTGGCGATCGCCTCGGACGGGGCGGTCCCGGTGAGGACGATATCGCTGCCCTCGATGCTGAACCCGAAGTCCGGCAGCGCCGCGGCGGCGGTCAGCACCGGATCCAGCCCCGCAAGGTCGGTGGCGGTGATACCGCCGATGACGGTCAGCAGATCGATGACATCGGTGCCCGATAACAGCGTCCGGGTCCGGTCCAGAGCAAACGTCCGGGACAGCTCGTCGGGCACCTGACCGCTGAGCACGACGTCATCGCCGCTGCGCTGCAACGACAGCGGCGCCATCAGCACGGTGGCACGCGCACCGTCGCTGCGGGCCAGGGTGGTCTGTGTGCTGATCTCGGTGAGCGGCAGCGAATCGTCGGCCTGATTCCACCCGCCCGACCCGATCAGCGCGAGACCCAGCGGCACCGCGATGAGCGCCGCCAGCCAACCCGCGCCCGGCGGGCGCCGGTGGAAGCGGCTCGCGCCGGGCGTGGGCATCGTCAGGGTCGCCTGGCTCAGCGAGCTGCCAGCAGGTCGATCACGAATATGAGCGTCTTACCGGACAACTGGTGTCCGCCACCGGCCGGGCCGTAGGCCAGCTCCGGCGGGATGGTGAGCTTGCGGCGGCCGCCGACACGCATACCGGGGATACCGTCCTGCCAGCCCTGGATGAGACCGCGCAGCGGGAACGAGATCGCCTCACCGCGGTTCCACGAGCTGTCGAATTCTTCACCGGTGTCGTACTCGACGCCCAGGTAATGCACCTGCACGGTGCCGCCCGGCACCGCCTCGGTGCCGTCGCCGATCGTCACGTCTTCGATGACCAGTTCGCTGGGTGCGGGGCCATCGGGAAATTCAATCTCGGGTTTCGTTGCCACGGTTTCATACCGTAGTCGGGCAAACTGGTTTTGTGGCCCCAGACCAAGACATCGTCATCGTCGGAGGTGGGCACAACGGTCTCGTCGCGGCGGCGTACCTGGCCCGTGCGGGCCGGCGGGTCACGCTGCTGGAGCGCCTGGACCATGTCGGCGGCGCCGCGGTGTCCGCGCATGCCTTCGACGGCGTGGACGCCCGGTTGTCCCGGTACTCCTACCTGGTGAGCCTGTTGCCCCGCCGCATCATCGAGGATCTCGGCGCCCGGTTCCGGTTGGCCCGTCGCCGCTACTCGTCCTACACGCCGGATCCGGCCAACCGCGGCGCCACCGGTTTGTTGATCGGCCCGCGAAACACCTTCGCGGCCATCGGCGCGGCCGGTGACGAGGCACGGTTCAACGAGTTCTACCGGCGCGCCCGGGTGGTGACCGGCGCGGTGTGGCCGACGCTGATGGCGCCGCTGAGTACCCGCAACACCCTGCACAACCGGGTGCTGGCCGCCGGCGATCCGGCCGCGGCCGCCGTCTGGCAGGCGCTGATCGAGACACCCATCGGGCACACCGTGGCCGACGCGGTGCGCAGCGACCTGGTGCGCGGGGTGATGGCCACCGACGCGCTGATCGGGACCTTCGCCGCCACCGACGATCCGTCACTGGTGCAGAACATCTGCTTCCTGTATCACCTGCTGGGCGGGGGCACCGGCGACTGGGACGTGCCGGTCGGCGGGATGGGCGCGGTGACCGGTGCGCTGAGCGCGGCAGCCTGCGGTTTCGGCGCCGAGATCATCACCGGCGCCGAGGTATACGCCATCAGCCCGGACGGTGACGTCAGCTTCCGCACCCGCGACGGTGAGCACACCATCCACGGCAGGCACGTGCTGGCCGGCGTGACGCCCGTGGTGCTGGCCCGCCTGCTCGGTGAGCCGGAGCCGACGGTCGCGCCGGGCTCCCAGATCAAGGTCAACCTGATGCTGAAAAGGCTGCCCCGGCTGCGCGATCAGTGGGTCGGCGCGGAGCAGGCCTTTGCCGGGACCTTCCACATCAACGAGACGCTGCGCCAGCTGGACAGCGCCTATGCCGCCGCGGCATCGGGCGCGATTCCCGATCCGCTGCCGTGTGAGGTCTACTGCCACTCGCTGACCGATCCCAGCATCCTGTCCGAGCCCTTGCGCCGCAGTGGCGCCCATACGCTGACCGTGTTCGGGCTGCACACCCCGCATGGCCTGCTCGCGGATCTGGATCCGGACACCGCGCGCATCAAACTCGCTGCGGCGGCGCTGCATTCGCTGAACTCGGTATTGGCCGAGCCGATCCAGGATGTCGTGATGCACGATCCGGACGGCCGGCCGTGCGTGGAGGCCAA
Source organism: Mycobacterium sp. P4_H6 (assembly GCF_056400845.1). Classification (NCBI taxonomy): domain Bacteria; kingdom Bacillati; phylum Actinomycetota; class Actinomycetes; order Mycobacteriales; family Mycobacteriaceae; genus Mycobacterium; species Mycobacterium sp. P4_H6. The sequence continues at coordinate 6,802 of NZ_JBFUKN010000085.1, forward strand.
GACCACCACCGATCTGGAGAACGCGCTGGGCATGACCGCAGGCAACATCTTCCACGGTGCGCTGGGCTGGCCGTTCGCCGAAGAGGACGAAGAACTCGACACCCCGGCGCGACGCTGGGGGGTGGCCACCGACCACGACGCGATCATGTTGTGCGGTTCGGGAGCCCGCCGCGGCGGCGCGGTGTCCGGTATCGGCGGACACAATGCGGCGATGGCTGTGCTGGAGAGTTGACGGCGGGCCGGAGCGCAGCGCCTCGGGGAGTGTCTCAGTTCAACTTGCGCAGAAGTTCTTGCAGCACAATCAGTTCAGCCTCGCTCAGGGCAGYGACGGCAGCCGGCGCGGGATCCTCGACGGCGTCGATTCGGGCGACGAGTTCGCGGCCCCGGTCGGTGATCGACACCGTCTTGGACCGCCGGTTGCTCGGGTCGATCTGGCGGACCACCAGACCGCGCTCCTCCAGATCGTTGACGGCGACGGTGGCGGCGGGGGCATCCATGGTGGCCGCGTCGGCCACGCCCTTGACCGTCATCGGCGCGGCTGCGAGCCGCTTCAGCACGCGGATGCGGCTGAACGGGAGACCGGACTGCTCGACAACCGCACGCTTCCAGCCGTCACGGTTGCCGTGCACCACCGAGGCCATCAGCCGCCACACCTGACCGGCGAGATCATCGGACATCGGCGGCCGCCTTCGGGCCTTCGATGAGCGGGGCGAGTCTGCGCGCGGACTCCATGGCCCGCGGTGATGTCGACACGAAGCCCAGCACCGCGATCACCACGCCGAGGACCACGCACACCAGCCACAGCGGGCGCGCCGAGGCGGCGAAGTCCCCAGTGCCGGCCAGCGCCGCGCCGGCGACCGAACCGCACAGGGCCACACCGATACTGACGCCGATCTGACGGCTGGTGCTGGTCACCGCGGAGGCGGCGCCGGCCCGGTCCAGTGGCATCCCGCTGACCGCCGCGTTGGTGATGGGCGCATTGACCATCGAGAAGCCGATACCGAAGACGGCGAACACCGTCATCAGCGCCCACACCGGGGCGGACTCCGGCAGCAGCGCCAGCACCGTCGAGGCCACCGCGATCATCACCCCGGACACCAGCAGCGACGGCCGGGCCCCGTAGCGGCCCACGAGCCGACCCGACAGCGGCGAGAACACCAGCGCGCCGACCGCGATGGGCAGGTAGATCAGTCCGGTCTGGACGGCCGAATAGCCGCGCGCACCCTGCAGATACAGCGACATCATGAACAGCAGCGCACCCCAGGAGGCGAATGCGCAAATGGCGATCACGGTCGCCGAGGCGAAGGGCACGCTGCGGAAGAATCGCAGGTCGATGAACGGATCGGCGCGCCGCGACTCGTAGCGGAGGAAGGCTGCGAAGGTCAGCACCGCCACCGCGCCCGCGCCGAGGACCCGCCCGTTGTCCCAGCCCAGCGCGGGGCCCTCGATGAGGGTGAAGACCGCGCCGAACAGGAACACCACCGCCAGCAGCTGGCCGACCGGGTCGATGTTGCGCATGGTCGCCGATCGGGTCTCCGGCACGAAGATCGCCGTCAGCACGATGGCCGCCAGGCAGATCGGGAGGTTGATCCAGAACACCGCCCGCCAACTGATCAGGTGGATGAGCAGGCCGCCGACCGTCGGGCCGAGCGCCATGGAGATCCCGACGACCGCGCCCCAGATGCYGATGGCCCGGGCGCGTTCGACCGGTCCGGTGAACACCTGCGAGATGATGGACAACGCCACCGGATTGAGCATCGAGCCGCCGATGGCCTGCAGGAACCGCGCCGCGATCAGGGCATCGATACCGGGGGCGAGGCTGCACAACAGCGAGCCGATCGCGAAGATCAGCAGCCCGGCCTGGAACACCCGGCGCCGGCCGAAGCGGTCGCCCATGGCGCCGGAGAGCATCAGCAGCGAGGCGAGCACCAGGGTGTAGACGTCGATGACCCATTGCAGCTGGGATGCCGTGGCACCCAGGTCGGTGCGGATCGACGGGATCGCGACGTTCACGATGGTGGCGTCCATCGAGACGATCAGCAAACTCAGACAACAGGACGCGAGGACGATCGCCTTACGCCGTGGAGTCAGCGTGCTGATGGTTTCATTCACACAACTATTGTGAAACTACAACTGTTTCACGGCAATGCCGAGGGCAGTGAGATATCTCTCTGCTCCTGCCCGCCGTACCCCAAAGAGTCAGCGGCCGCCGAGGTCGACGTAGTCGCGCTCGGTGTAGCCGGTGTAGATCTGGCGCGGACGGCCGATCTTGCCGGGCTCGGAATGCATCTCCCGCCAGTGCGCGATCCAACCGGGCAGCCGGCCGAGCGCGAACAGCACGGTGAACATGCGGGTCGGGAAGCCCATCGCCCGGTAGATGACGCCGGTGTAGTAGTCGACGTTCGGGTAGAGCTTGCGCTCCACGAAGAAGTCGTCGGTCAGCGCGATCTCTTCGAGCTGCTTGGCGATGTCGAGCAGTTCGTCCTCGACGCCCAGCTTGGCCAGGATCTTGTCGGCCTGCTCCTTGACGATGCGCGCCCGCGGGTCGTAGTTCTTGTAGACCCGGTGCCCGAAGCCCATCAGCTTCACGCCGTCCTCGCGGTTCTTGACCTTGCGGACGAACTCCTTGACGTCACCGTCGGAGTCGCGGATCTTGGCCAGCATCTCCAGCACGGCCTGGTTGGCGCCGCCGTGCAGCGGGCCCCACAGCGCGTTGATGCCGCCGGAGATGGAGGTGAACAGGTTGGCCTGCGAGGACCCGACCAGCCGCACGGTCGAGGTCGAGCAGTTCTGCTCGTGATCGGCGTGCAGGATGAGCAGCATGTCCAGGGCGCGGACGATCTCGGGGTCGACCTCGTAGGGCTCGGCCGGGAAGCCGAACGTCATGCGCAGGAAGTTCTCCACCAGCGTCAGCGAGTTGTCCGGGTACAGGAAGGGCTGACCCTCGGACTTCTTGTAGGCGTACGCGGCGATGGTGGGCAGCTTGGCCAGCAGCCGGATCGTCGACAGCTCGACCTGCTTGTTGTCCAGCGGGTCCAGCGAGTCCTGGTAGTAGGCGCTCAGCGCGTTGACCGCCGAGGACAGCACCGGCATGGGGTGCGCGTTGCGCGGGAACCCGTCGAAGAAGCGCTTGAGATCCTCGTGCAGCAGGGTGTGCCGCTGGATCTGGTTGGTGAACGAGGCGAGCTCATCGGAGGTCGGCAGCTCACCGTAAATCAGCAGGTAGCTGACCTCGATGAAGGTCGACTTCTCCGCGAGCTGCTCGATCGGGATGCCGCGGTAGCGCAGGATGCCGGCGTCACCGTCGATGTAGGTGATCGCACTCTTGGTCGACGAGGTGTTGACGAAACCGCCGTCGAACGTCGTGTAACCGGTCTTGGCCAGCAGAGGGCCGAGTGCGATGCCGTCCGATCCCTCGGTGGCGTGCACGATCTCCAGATCCAGGGAGCCGCCCGGATAGGACAGGGTGGCTTTCTCGTCAGGGCTGGAGTTGTCGGCCACTGGAACCCCTTCTCTGGGCGTCGGCATGGGTGAGGCGACCGGAGGCCGTCTCTTGATACTGGACGGTAGTCGCTAACAATCCGGCGCGCTTGCGGGGGGTTCCCCGGCGGGTGGATCGGTCGCTTGCAGGGCCGAGGACCACGGCCGCCACGTCAGGGTCAACGTCTCATAGGCCGCCGAGATGCGCGCAGCAACGATCTCCGGCTCGATGGCCGGGTGGCCGGGTGTGCCCAGCCCCCGGGTGGCGGCGTTCATGAGGGAGGTCCAGACCTCCAGCACCATGTGCACCGCGTCGTGGTCGCGGGGCAGACCCATCCGCTTGGCGACCGCGATGACCGTGGGGAACTGTTCGGCCTGCTGGCGGTACGGGATGTTGGTCACCGCGAGGCTCGCCGAAGAGTTCACGATCCGGATCAGCGCGGCCATCTGGTGAAAGATCGGCGTCGGCCTGCCGTCCCGGCCGGGCTGCACGGCCTTGAGGTGGGCCCGCAGCATCGCCTCGTACTCGTTGATGTCGGTGGGCAGCCGTTCCAGCTCGTCGGCGACGAAGGCGGCGGTGCCCTCGATGATGGCGAAGATCACTGCTTCCTTGGTCGGGAAGTACCGGCTGAAGGTGCGCGGCGACACGTCCGCGGCGGCGGCGATCTGTTCGACGGTGGTGTTGTCGAACCCCTGCCGCTCGCACAGTTCGGCCGCGGTCTGGATCAGCGTGATGCGGGTCCGCAGCTTCTTGCGCTCCCGCAGGCCGCTCGGCGGGCGCTCAGACATTCGCCGGAATATCGTCGCCTGCTGTCTGTTGCCCGGGACTGGCGGCGAAGATCTGACCGGCGAAGCCGGCGACCTGTTCGCACGCTCCGTTGAGACGCTCGATCATCAACAGCGGACCCAGTGGCATCCCGTCGGAGTCCTGCACCAGATCACCGCACGCGGCGATGATGATGGCGGAGAAGACCGAAAGTCCGAGCAATAATTGACGGTCATCGTGTTCGACGCCCATCAACTCGGCCAGAGCGGCCAGCACGGCGGGTGATTTGAATTCAAACGCGCTCTGCCGCAGGGCATTTGCGCCATTGATCACGCGCAGGGTGAGCACCACGCGATCACTGGTGAAGCCGCCGATCTGCCCGGCCGCGGACTTGGTGAGCACCGCGATATGGGCGGCCCGCAACGCCTCGATCGGGCCGATACCACGCGGCAGACGAGCCACCTCGGCGGCGATCTCGTGCGACAGATCCTCCAGCAAGGTGAGGAAGACGGCCTCTTTGGTGGCGAAGTACCGGCTGTAGGTGCGCGGTGAGACTTCGGCCACCGCCGCGATCTGGTCGACGGTCGTCTGCTCGTACCCGTGACGCAGGCAGAGTTCCAGCGCCGCGTCGATCAATATCGCCCGGGTGCGTAGCTTTTTTCGTTCGCGCAAACCGAGATCGGTTTCCCTGTTCGCTGCGCCCACCAAGGAATCCTAACCCGACCACCTGAGAGACCGCCGGAGGTTACGGTTGAAGACGTTCCACTGCACCGTCCGCGGGGGTGACCCGAATCCTGTTATGTACGCGGTTTTCCCGGCCCTGCCAGAATTCGACGACCTCGGGCGCGATCAGGTACCCACCCCAATTGGGCGGAACCGGAACGGCTTCGACGTCGGCGAACCGGGCCGTGACATCGGCGAGTTGGCCGAGTAGCGCGGCGCGGGACGCGATCGGCGCGGACTGCCGCGATGCCCACGCACCGAGCTGTGACCCGCGCGGACGTTTGGACCAGTAGTCGGCGGTCGCCTCCGCCGGTACCCGGATCACCGGGCCGCGTATATGAATCTGACGGCCCAGTCCGTACCAGGGGAAGGTCGCAGAGGCATACGGCCGTATTGCCAACTGCTCCCCCTTGGCGGAGTCGTAGTTCGTATAGAAGGTGATCCCCTCCTCGCCGGCGCTCTTGCACAAGACCGTGCGCGTCACCGGCCTGCCCTGCGCGTCGACGGTGCCGACCACCATCGCGTTGGGCTCGGACAGCCCGGCCGCATGGGCCTCGCCCATCCATCGGTCGAACAACGCCAGCCATCCGTCGGCAACCCAGTCGACGTCGAGATCCGCKCTGCCGTCCTTCTCGACCGACCCGTATTCGGCTCGCATCCGCGCGAGCTGTTCCGGTTCCATTGGCAGAACGGTACGCGCGCGGCGGCGGCTGCGGACGAGTGCGAGAATCGGCATATGACGGAGCTGTCATCGGTGCCGAAGGATTTCGTTCCCGGACTCGCAGGGGTGGTGGCGTTCACCACCGAGATCGCCGAGCCGGACAAGGACGGCGGCGCGCTGCGCTACCGAGGCGTCGACATCGAGGACCTGGTGGACCGCAGAGTCACCTTCGGCGAGGTCTGGGGATTGCTGGTCGACGGCGACTTCGACCACGGGCTGCCACCGGCCGAACCGTTCCCGCTGCCGATCCACTCCGGGGATGTCCGGGTGGACGTCCAGGCCGGGCTGGCCATGCTGGCTCCCATCTGGGGGTACGCGCCGATCCTCGACATCGACGACGCGACCGCCCGCGATCAGCTCGCCCGCGCGTCGGCGATGGCGCTGTCCTATGTCGCCCAATCCGCTCGCGGGATCTATCGGCCCGCCGTCCCGCAGCGCTCCATCGATGAATGCGCCACCGTGACGGCACGTTTCATGACCCGGTGGCAGGGCGACCCGGATCCCCGGCATGTCGAGGCCATCGACGCCTACTGGGTGACCGCCGCCGAGCACGGGATGAACGCCTCGACCTTCACCGCCCGCGTCATCGCCTCCACCGGCGCCGATGTGGCGGCGGCACTGTCCGGCGCGGTCGGCGCGATGAGTGGGCCACTGCACGGTGGCGCGCCGGCCCGGGTGCTGCCGATGCTCGACGAAGCCGAACGCAGCGGTGACGCCCAGGCCGTGGTGAAGGGCATCCTGGATCGCAACGACAAGCTGATGGGCTTCGGCCACCGCGTGTACCGGTCCGAGGACCCCCGGGCCCGGGTGTTGCGCGCGACGGCGCAGCGTCTCGGGGTGCCCCGGTATGAGGTGGCGGCAGCCTTCGAGCAGGCCGCGCTCGCCGAACTGCGCGAGCGACGGCCCGACCGCGCCATCGAGACCAATGTGGAGTTCTGGGCCGCAGTCATCCTGGATTTCGCCCAGGTGCCGCCCAAGATGATGCCCGCCATGTTCACCTGCGGACGGACCGCGGGCTGGTGTGCACACATCCTGGAGCAGAAACGGCTGGGCAAGCTGGTGCGCCCGTCGGCCGTGTACGTCGGGCCGGAACCGCGCTCCCCGGAGTCGGTGACCGGTTGGGACCGCATCGCGACATCATGACCGCCTCGGTATTCGCTTCGGCCGCTGCGGCTTTCGCGCGTCTGGTGCGGGCGATACCCGAAACGGCCTGGGACGGTCCGGGCTTGGGCGATTGGGATATGCGCGCGCTCGTCGGGCACACCTCACGCTCACTCATCACCGTCAGCGAGTATCTGCGCACACCGGCCGACCACGAGGACGTAGACGACGCCGTGGCCTATTACGTGTGGGTTCGTGAGTTCACCACATCCGCCGGGGCCGAGGCCATCAACGAACGCGGCCGCCAGGCCGGGCGTGATCTCGGCGACGATCCGGTTGCCACCGTGGACCGCCTCGTCGCCCGGGCACTCGCCGACGTCGAGAATGCCGGCGACCCGGTGATCAGCGTGATCGGCGGGCTGGGCATCCGGCTGTCGCACTACCTGCAGACCCGGGTCTTCGAGCTGACGGTGCACGGCCTGGACATCGCGCGGGCGGCCGGCCTCGAATTCGACCTGCCCACCGATGCCGTGGAGCAGGCCGCGGTGCTGGCCACCCGGGTCGCCGTCCGGCTGGGTCAGGGCGAAGCGGTGCTGACGGCGCTGACCGGCCGATCCGCCCTGCCGCCCGGATACTCGGTGGTCTGAGCGCGCCGCCAGGTGACCGATGCCCAGATCGGTCCGCCCGCCACCATGGTGAACGGTGTGGCCACCGGGAATTCGGGTTCTTCGGAACGTATCTCGGCTCGGCGCACGATGGTGGCCAGCGCCAGTGTGGCCTCCAGCATCGCGAAGTGGTCACCGATGCAGGACCGCGGCCCGGCACCGAAAGGCAGATACTGCCAACGGTTCAGGCGTTTGGCTGCCTCGGGCCGGAACCGGTCCGGGTCGAAGTCCAGGGGCCGGTCCCACAACTGCGGATCCCGGTGCAGCGCATAGATTCCGCACAGAAGCAGCGTGCCCGCCTTGACCCGGTGGCCGTCGACGACCATGTCGCGCATCGCGCGTCGCGCCGCTCCGGGCGCCGGTGGGCACAGCCGCAGTGACTCCTTCAACACCTGGACGGTGTAGCCCAGATCGGCGACATCGTCGGGCGTCAACTCACGGTCCTCCAGTTCGGCCACCTCGGCGCGCACCGTCTCCTGGATCTGCGGGTTGCGACCCAGCTGCCACAGGGCATACGTCAGCGTGGTGGCGGTGGTGTCATGACCGGCGGCGATGAAGACGATGAGCTCATCGCGAATCTCAGCCTCGGTCAACCCTTTTCCGGTCTCCGGGTCCTTCGCCGCCAGCAGTGCACGCACCAGCGGAGCATCCAGGCCGGGGTCGGCCCGGCACGCGTCCAGCACGTCGGTGGCGAGCTTGCGCAGGGCCGCACTGGCGGCGCGGGCACGCGCGCGGGCCGGTGTCGGCAACCAGCGCGGGCTGCGGATCGGCGACGTCGCGCGATCGGCGACGTAGGTGAGTGCCACCCGCAGCGGTTCGTCGATGAGATCCGCCCGGTGGTCCAGGTCGATGCCCAGCACCGAACGGCCCAGCGCCCGCATCGTCAGGTGCCGGCATTCCACGTCGAGGTCGATGCGTTCGCCCTCTCGCCACGAGTCCACCACCGCATGCGCGGCCTGCGCCATATGCCCGCCGAAGGTCTGCACATGTTTCTTGGTGAACACCGGCTGCAAGGCGCGACGGCGCGGCAGCCACTCGTCGTGCATGAGATCGAACAGGTTGCCGCCGAGGACATGCCGCATCTCGCTGTGCATCATCGCTTTGTCCACGCAGCTGTCCGGCTGACCGAGCACATCGTGTGCGCCCTGCGGTGAGGTCGCGACCACAATGTCGGGCATCAGCCAGCGCGGAGCGAGTCGCAGCCGGGTCAACGGACCGCCGGTGTCCCGGAAGACCTCGAAGCCGGTGTTGAAGGACCGCAGCGTCTTGACCTGATCGCGGTAGGACATCGGGTTGAGCGGGACCAAGGGGAGCATGTAAGTAGCGTCGCCGCCCGGCCGGACCGGCCATAGCGTAGCCGGCTACCTGCATTCGCCGGTGACGCGATGAGAACCGGAGACTCTTCCGGTCTATAGATCGTCAGTTGCCCGAGATCAGGAGAAACATCATGGCCATCGAAGTCACCCCCGCCGTCATCCCGCACCTCGTCGTCGACGACGGCGCCGGAGCCATCGATTTCTACGTCAAGGCTTTCGGCGCCACCGAACTGGGCCGGATGCCCGGGCCGGACGGCCGCCTGGTGCACGGCGCCGTGCAGATCAACGGATCCACCGTGATGCTGGCCGACGACTTCCCGGAGTACTGCGACGGGCAGTCGGAGAGCCCGAAGTCGCTCGGCGGGACGCCGGTCACCATTCACCTCGTCGTCACCGACGTCGACGCATCGTTCGCCCGAGCCGTCGAGGCCGGCGCCGAGGTGGTGATGGAGGTCGGGGACATGTTCTGGGGTGACCGCTACGGCGTCGTGCGTGACCCGTTCGGCCACAAGTGGTCACTGGGACAGCCGGTGCGTGAGGTCAGCGACGAGGATCTGCAGAAGGCTATGCAGGAATTCCCGTGACGGCCCCCGGCACATAGAGCTCCAACAAGTCCGTCGGCAGCGCGTTCGCGCCGGTGATCTGGCTGATCGCCGAGATGCTGGCGGGCTTGGGGGTGCGCTCCAGCTCGGGTGTGCTGGGGTCGGAGCCGTACAGGCCGAACTGCAGGTGGTAGCCCTCCGACCATTCCAGGTTGTCGACGAAGGACCAGTAGGTGTAGCCGCGGATGTCGGTGCCGTGCGCCAGCAGGTCCTGGACGACGGCGACGTGGTTGACGATGTAGGACGGCCGCTTGGTGTCGTCGTCGTCGGCGACGCCGTTCTCGGTGATCCATAGCGGTTTGCCGTAGGACGCAGCGACTTCCAGCACCTCGCGGAAGCCGCCCGGGTCGATGGGCTGGTTGAAATCGCTGCACGTCTGCGAGGACGGCTCGCACCGGAACGGGATCCCCTGCAGGAAATTGAAGCCCGGCAGCGGCGCGAAACCGAAGCCGCCCATGGGCTGCGTGCCGTAGTACTGCACGCCCAGGAAGTCGACCTTGTCGGCGAAGCCTGGACGGATCTCGTCGGCGGTCTTCTTGCCGTCGAAGTTCGCGTCGATCCAGCCGCCGATGACCGCGTTGGGGAACCACTGGTTGAACACCTTGTTCCAGGCGTCCGCGGCAGCCACGTCCTGCGGGTTCAGCGGATTGGCCGGCCGCGCGGGAACCATGTTGTTGGCGAACCCGACAAAGGCGTCGTCGTCCCATGTGTGGATCGCGTCGTAGGCAGCGACGTGCCCCTTGGCCTCGTTGGTGACGAAGCGGGCGGCCAGATCGGGGCGCAGCACGCCCGGCGGCCAGCTCGGCACCAGCCCGGGAATCGCCAGGAACTCCGTCATCACCGGTGGGAAGGGCTCGTTGAGCGTCACCCAGTTGTCCACCTGGTCGCCGTAGGTCCAGGCCAGGAACGCGGCGTACTTCTCGAACTCGACGGGGGTCTGCTCCGACAGCCAGCCCGCGGCGGGAGCGGGCAGCCCCAGCTGGATGAGCGGGCGTGCGGTGATCGGATCGTGCACCCACAGCGGCAGGGTGAAGTGGTTGACGGTGACCAACGGCTCCAGCCCGTGGGCGCGCAGCGCGTCGAAGACCGCACGGTAGTGCGCCACCTCGACCGGGTTCGCCAATGCCTGCAGGGCCTGCAGATCGGCCAGGCTCACCCCGCCGCCCTCGTCCGTGATGTCGATGCCCGCAGTCGAATTCGGGAAGATCCGGCTCCACTCGATGGACATCCGGAAGGTGTTCATGCCGAGTTCTTCCTTAGCCAGCGCGGCGTCGGAGTCGTAGGACACGTAGGTGCCGGGCCCGTTCTCCGGGACGCCGTTGGTCAAGCCGAGCAGCTGGTTGAGCGGGTGGTGCACCCACTTGTACCAATCGGAGTTCGGGTCGATCGGCGATCCGGGACCGCCTTCGGCCTGGAATCCGGCATGCGCGACACCCCAATGGAAGTCGTCTGGGAAGGACAGGTCCACACCTTCCACCGGGTCGACGTTCACGGTGATGGTGCGGGCCACCCCGTGCCCGCCGCCGGGGCGGATCAGGTCGCCCAGGATGGGAACGTGCTGCAGGAAACCGAGCGGGCCGTGCCAGTGCACGCCGGCCCGTTGGTCGTCGACCACCACGGTGAAGCTGTCGGTGCCGCCGGTCGCGGCCATGGCGTTCGTCGGCCGGTAGATGAAATCGCCTGTGCTCTGGTCGATCTGAACCACACCGCCGTTGAGCGGGCGGCCGATCACGGTGTACTTCAGCGGGTCGCCGTCGGGATCGACGGCGCCGACATTGCCGAGCACCTGACCGGTAGTGGTCTGCGTCGTCTCACCGGAGTAGTCGATCTTCGGTGAGCCGTTGAACAATTCGCGGCGCACCCAGGCCAGCACCGCCCACACCGAGGGCGGGCCGACGGGCCCGGCGGGCAGGCCCGCGGCGAACGGGCTCAGCACCGCGCCGACCAGACTCTTGACCACATTGGCCACGTACCGGACCGCGGTGACCGGGTTGGGCAGGGTCGATGTCCATTTCACCGGAGCGGCCGCCGTGGCCGCCACCGGGGCGACGGCCGCGGCCACCGGCGCCGCGGTCTGCACCTGAGCCCGGGCCGGGGCACTCGGGATGTCGGACGTGCCGGTGTCCTCGGGTCCGGTGTCGTCGGCGACGTCGGCCTCTTCGGTCTCCGGTACGTCCGGTGTGACGCCGGTCAGGCGCGGCGAGGTCAGTCCCCCGCGCGCGGTGGTCTGCGCCTGCCGCACGGTGCGGGGCGCGACGCGGCGTTCGGGTTTCGTGACCTCGGGCTTCGGCTCGGTCTCCGCCTCGGGTGCGGAGGCCTGCCCCGCGCCTTGTTCAGTGCCCTGTTCGGTGCCCGGCGTCTCGGCCAACGCCAGACCCGGATATCCCAACCCGGTCGCCGACCAGATACCGACCACCACTGCCACGCCTGCGACCCGACCACTACGCATTCATTTCGTATACACGCTGCGCTGCGGCGATATCCCGGAATTCACATCTCACGTTCCGCACCCGATCGTCGTCTACCGGGTATGACTGCAACCATCGAGACCGGGAATCTGTTGCGCGGGATGTACGCCGCCGAGCGCGACTATCTGGCCGCGGGCGGACCCGGAACGGGCAACTTCGGCATCCTGGCGCCGTTCTTCTCCCCGGACGTCGTCCTTCATCAGGCGCGGGCGCTCCCCTACGGCGGGGTGTGGCGCGGACACCGCGGTATGGAACGGTTCTTCCTGGCGATGAGCCGCACCTGGTCCGATTTCGAGATGGTCGAGCAGAAGTTTCTCTCGACGACCGACACCGCCGCCGTGGTGCTCACCCGGGTCGAGGCCCGCGCCCGATCGACCGGACGGAACGTGAGCTTCCCGATCCTGCAGACCCTGCGGATGGTTGACGGACGCATCGCCGAGGTGCGCCCGTTCTACTGGGACACCGCGGCGATCGTCGCCGTCCTGGATTAGCGGCGCAGGCCCGCCAGCAGCCGTTTGTGCGCGGGCGGTCGCGGCGCCGTCGCGGCAGCCGCGAGCATGTCCGCGATATCGACGAACTTGTCCCGCGGACGCTGTCCGCCACCGCGCGCGATCTCGGCGGCGTCGATAGCGCGCCAGCCCGCGGCGTCAACGACCGCGGGCTGGYGGCTTCGGACCAGCTTGTCCAGCGCCGCCGGCTTGTGGGCCGGGTCGCCGAGCTGTCCTCGGTTGTAGTCCTCCACCAGATTGCGCACCGTCTCGGCCGCGCACGACTTGTTGGTGCCGATGAAACCGGTCGGGCCGCGTTTGATCCAGCCCGCCACGTACGCACCTGCGGCGTCGAGCACCCGGCCACCGTCATTGGGCACCACCGCCGCCACCTCGTCGAACGGCAGATCGGCAATCGCCCTGCCGCGGTAGCCGATCGAGGTGAGCACCATGCCGGCGTCCAGTGTCCCGGCGTTCGCGAACTCGATACCGGTGATCCGCTCGTCGCCGAGCAGGCGCTGCGGAGTGAGCTGGTAGGCCAACCGGATGCGCGGCCGGGTGATCGGCGCGGAGGCGTCGCCCAGCTTGGTCAGGATCTCCAGCTTGTTGCGGGTGAGCCGATCCTCGACGGTGGCCAGATCGGCGACGACCCGCTGATGATCCGCGGCGTCGAGCACGACATCGCAGGTGGAGGTCAGTCCGATCAGCTCCGGCAGCGTGAACGCCGAGAACTCTGGGCCGCGCCGCGCCGCGATCACCACTTCCTGCACCTTCGAGTCCCGCAGCGCGGCAAGCGCGTGATCGGCGATATCCGTGCGCGCCAAGGTATCCGGATCCGAGGTGAGGATGCGCGCCACGTCGAAAGCGACGTTGCCGTTGCCGATGATGACGACCCGCTCGTGAGCCAGGTCCACCGGCAGGTCCACGAAATCGGGGTGCCCGTTGAACCAGGCCACCACCTCGGTCGCAGTGGCGCTGCCCGGCAGACCCATGCCCGCGATGTCGAGTCGACGGTCATTGGGCGCGCCGACTGCGTAGAGCACCGCGTGGTGATGTTCCAGCAGATCGGCATGGCTCAGGTGCTTGCCGACCTCGACGTTGAGGAAGGCCGTGAACCCGTCATGCTCGGACACCCGGTCGAAGAGACGCGTGACCCGCTTGGTGCTCTGATGATCGGGCGCCACCCCGGCACGGACCAAACCGTAAGGCGTGGGCAGCTTCTCGAAGACGCTCACCCGGACCCCTCGCTGGGTGAGCAGTTCGTCGGCGGCGTACATCGCCGCGGGCCCCGAGCCGACGATCGCGACCCGCAACGGTCCACCGGGGCGCGGTAACACCATCGGGGCGGGCAGCACGGGGGCCAGTTTGGAGGTCGGCGGCAGCTTGCCTTCCCGCTTCGGATAGAACGCCGCATTGAGTTCGACGAACGGCAGCTGTTTTTCGGTCAGCTTGGTATCCGCGGAGATCGCGCCCACCGGACAGGCGCTGACGCAGGCACCGCAGTCGACGCAGGCATCGGGATCGATGTACAGCATCTCGGCGGTGGCGAAGCCCGGCTCATCCGGTGAGGGATGAATGCAGTTGACCGGACACGCATAGACACAGGACCCGTCGCTGCAACACGACTGGGTGATGACGTGTGGCATGGCCTTACGACGCGACCGACACCAGGTGCTCGCGCTGCGGCTCGCTGCGGTAGCGAGCCGGCGGGCCGTCGATCTTGCAGATCTTCCACACCAGCTTGGCGATCGGGTTCATCAAGCCGGTGTCGTAGCTCAGCATGCGCACATCGGAGAACATGTTGCGCAGGAACATCTGTGACTCGGGAGCCTTGAAGAAGATCTCCTTGCGCACCGAACGCGGGATGTCGAATTCCTTCCAGAACTCGCGCGGGGGCACCACGATCGCCGAACACAGGATGCGCATGGTCAACGGCACGAAGATCGAGAGCATCCAGCGCTGGCGACGGCGCAGGGTCGGCACCCGCTTGTGCAGGTACTGGTGCGCGAACGAGATGTGCCGCGCTTCCTCGGCGACGTGAATCGCCATGACCCGCTCCATGATCGGGTGCAGGGCCTTGCCCTCGCGGAGCACGTTCTTCTGGGTGTGGTCGATGGGCTCCTCGCCGGCGAGTACGCCGAAGAAGAACGGGATCGGGAACGGTCCTGCAGCCAGCGGGATGATCGGCTGCACCCACTTGAGCATCTTGGGCATGCCGGGGACGTCCACGCCCATCCGGTTGACCATCTCCTGGAACATCAGGGTGTGGTTGCACTCTTCGACCGACTCGTGYAGGCAGTACCGGTATTCCGGTGAGCCGTTCGGTACCCAGAACGAGTACTCCATGAGCCCGCGGATCAGGATGTTCTCGAAGTGCAGGCCCACCTTGGCGACGTTGGCCTGGCGCCACATGCCGATCTCGATCTGACGCTCGACCGGCTGCGCCTGGTACCAGGCGTGGCCACCGATCGGGTCGGTGTCCGGGAGGATCCAGCGCTCGTCGTTGGGGGTCACGGCGAACTCCGGGGAATCCCACTCGATGTCCTGGTACGGGTTGAAACTGCGCCGCACGGACCCCTCCGACAGCGTGGTCAGCATGTCTGTGTACTGAGCGTCGTCGCGAACCTCCATATTGCGACGCCAACGTCGGATCACACGTGTCTTGGCTTCTTTGACAGCCATTCGGGGGGCCTCCATGCCTACCGTGAGATTTACATTCGGTTGCTCGATGTCTAAGGACAGTACCCGCGGTACCAGATTCTAACCAGGGCCTTTTCCGAGGTGTGGCCCAGCGGCGTTATCCAGGTCACATGTGACTCAGGTCACGCAAGAATGCGGCTCAGTCGGCAAAAGTGACATCTATCTGGCTAAAATCTGGCCGTCACTGTCAGCGACGTCATCGCTGACAGCTCGGAGGCGGGGAGCCATGAACATAAAGAAGCGGTTCGACGCAGGCGCCACCGTCAACAAGACCGGCGGCGGCAAGCGGAAGTTCGTGGTGATCGGACTCGGGATCATCGCCGCCGTGGTCGGTGGCGTGATCCTCTCCAGCTGTGCCACTCAGATAGGCCCGGGTCAGACAGCGATCAAGGTCGACGACTACTTCCTGATCCCCGCCGATCCCAAGGTCGACGGCTGCATCGAGCCGGAGACGTCGGCCTTCAATCCGCCGGGCGGCTTCAAGGCCTACCGCTACCCGTCACGGCAGATCAGCTGGGACGCGACCGGCAGCCCCGATTCCGAAGCAGAACCCACCATCGTGGTCTCCAACGCCTCGGCACCCGCTGAGCTACGGGTGCCCCTCGTCATCACCTTCGACCTGACCAGTGACTGCGACATGCTGATGGACTTCCATCGCGACTTCGGCACCAAGTACCAGGGCTGGCTGGACAACGACGGCCTGGTCACCACCGGCTGGGTGAACCTGCTGCGCTACGTCATCGGCCAGCCCGCCGAGCAGGTGCTGATCAGCGTGGCGCAGAAGTACACCTGGCGCGAGATCTGGAATGACGAGAAGGTCCGCATCGAATTCCAGAACGCCCTGCGTGATGCGCTGCCCGGTGCGTCGCGGGCCCGCACCGACGGCCGGGAGTTCTTCACCAATTTCCAGGTGACGGTCATGAAGCCGGACCCGGTGGACGAGGGCCTCAAGGACGCCATCATCGCCGAGCAGAAGGCCATCGCCGATGCACGTGCAGCCGAGGCCAAGGGTGTGGCCGATGCGAACGCGGCGCGCGCCAAGGCCGAGGCCGACAAGGTCACCGCGCAGGCCCAGACCGAACTGGCCCGCCAGGTCGCGCTGCAGAAACAGGCCGAGATCGCGGGCTATCCCAATGTGGAGGCCTATCTGCGGGCGCTGGCGATCGAGAGCGGGCAGAACCCCTACCAGCCGACCTACGTGGTGCCCCAGGCCGGATGACATCAGCTCGGCCGATAATCTGAACGCCATGGCCGAACTGACGATCCCCGCCGATATCAAGCCCAAAGACGGACGTTTCGGCTGCGGGCCGTCCAAGGTGCGTCCCGAGCAGCTTGCCGCCCTGGCCGCCGCGGGTGACCTGTTCGGCACCTCGCACCGGCAGGCGCCGGTGAAGAACCTGGTCGGCCGGGTGCGCGACGGGCTGCGCCAGCTGTTCGCGCTGCCCGATGGCTACGAGGTGATCCTGGGCAACGGCGGATCGACCGCGTTCTGGGATGCCGCGGCGTTCGGGCTGGTCGACAAGAAGTCGCTGCACCTGACCTACGGCGAGTTCAGCTCCAAGTTCGCGTCCTGCGTGGCGAAGAACCCGTTCGTCGGCGATCCGATCATCGTGAAGGCCGACGCCGGCAGTGCCCCCGAGCCGGTGTCGGATCCGTCGGTCGACGTGGTCGCGTGGGCCCACAATGAGACGTCCACCGGTGTGGCCGTGCCGGTACAGCGCCCCGAGGGCGACGCGCTGGTGCTCATCGATGCCACCTCGGCGGCCGGCGGCCTGCCGGTCGACATCCGCGACACCGATGCCTACTACTTCGCGCCGCAGAAGAACTTCGCCAGCGACGGCGGCCTGTGGTTCGCCGCGGTGTCCCCGGCTGCGCTGGCCCGGATCGAGGCCATCGCGGCTACCGATCGCTGGGTGCCCGACTTCCTGTCGCTGCCCATCGCGGTGGAGAACAGCCTGAAGAACCAGACCTACAACACCCCGGCGATCGGCACGCTCATCCTGATGGCCGAGCAGATCGACTGGCTGCTGGCCAACGGCGGGCTGGACTGGGCCGTGAAGCGCACTGCCGATTCCTCGGCGCGGCTGTACTCGTGGGCCGAAACCTCTTCTTTCGCAACGCCGTTCGTGACCGACCCGAAGCTGCGGTCCCAGGTGGTCGGCACCATCGATTTCGCCGAATCGGTGGACGCCGCGGCGGTCGCCAAGGCACTGCGGGCCAACGGCATCGTCGACACCGAGCCGTACCGGAAGCTGGGCCGCAACCAGCTTCGGGTCGCAATGTTCCCGGCGGTCGATCCCGAGGATGTCAGCGCGTTGACGGCGTGCGTGGATTGGGTTGTCGAACGCCTCTGATTCCTGCGTGTCTGCACGGTAACGGGCGGATAACAAAGTAGGGTGCGCGGTGGAGGTGCACTATGCGGGAACTCAAGGTCGTCGGGCTCGACGTGGACGGCAAGCGGCTCATCTGCGAGGCCCCCGACTCCGGTGACAATTTCGCCATTCGTGTCGACAACCGTCTGCGGGCCGCCGTGCGCGGCGACAAGGCCACCTCCAATCAAACCGAGATCGAGGTCGAGGTGAGCTCAGGCTTGCGTCCCAAGGAGATCCAGTCCCGCATTCGTGCGGGCGCTTCGGTGGAGCAGGTCGCCGCACTGGCCGGTGAGGACATCGACCGGATCCGGCGGTTCGCCAGCCCGGTGCTGCTGGAGCGGTCCCGCGCGGCCGAGCTGGCCACCGCGGCGCATCCGGTGCTTGCCGACGGCCCGTCGGTACTGACGCTGCTGGAGACGATCACCACCGCCCTGATCTCCCGCGGTCTGGACCCGAGCGCGACCAACTGGGATGCCTGGCGCAATGAGGATGGGCGCTGGACGGTCCAGCTGGCGTGGAAGGCCGGCAAGTCCGATCTGCAGGCCCACTTCCGGTTCACGCCCGGCTCGCATGGCGGCACGGTCGTCGCGTTCGACGACAGTGCGTCCGAGCTGATCGACCCGAGCTTCGCCCGGCCCCTGCGCCCGGTGGCCGCGGTCGCCCAACTCGACTTCGAAGTGGCGCCGGTCGCGGTTCATGCCCCCGTTTACCCGTCCCAGGTCCCGGTGCACCCGTCCCAGGTGGTGCTGCCGCCGCAGGCCCCTGCGCCGGTGGCCGCCGCCCCGGTAACCGCCCCGGTCGCTCCCCCGGCCCCGCCAGCTCCCGCGCCCGCACCCCAGGCCACTCCCGCTCCGGCTACCGCCGGCACCGAAGCCGAGGCGGACGAGGAGCCGGCACCGAAGCCGCGCCGCGCCCGTAAGGCGAAGCCGTCTGTCCCCGCGTGGGAAGACGTCCTGCTGGGCGTGCGTTCCGGCACCCAGCGCTGAGCCGCTCTTAGCGCCGCCCTCTAGAAGGGCGGGTCGCTGTTGTTCTCAACGAGTTCTGCTGCGTTGCGCTGCCGCTCGGCTTTGATCCTTTGTGCACGATCCTGTGCGCGGGTGCGTTTTCGGGTGGGCATCTTGGCGTCGCGGTCGGTGTCGTTGATGAGACTGATGGCGCGTTTTCGTGGGATGGGTGTCTCGATGTTCCAGTGCGGGAACATGATTGCTGCCCCGGGCGCCTTGGTGTAACTGTGCCCGGTCGGTGCTGACCATTGGATGCGTCCGTCGGGTTGGGCGGTGGGTGTCCAGCCGCAGAATGTCTTGATCAGGTGGTGCAGACGGCACAGGGGTGCCAGGTTGCCGGGATGGGTGGCCCCGGCGGGCCATGGGGTCAGGTGGTCGAGGTCGCAGCGGTGCGCGGGGCGGTTGCAGCCGGGGAAGCTGCAGGTCATGGCGCGCATCCGGACGAACGCGGTCAGTGCGGTCGAGGGACGGTATTGGCGTTCGACGGGCAGGTCAGCGATCTCGGAGAGCGGCCTGACCTTGGCGCCGGTGGCGACGAGATCGGCCAGCATGTTGGCAGGGATGATGGCGCCGTCGAGCGTGACGCCTGGGCTGGGGTTGCAGGCCGCGGGCGCAGCAGGTTCATTGCGGGCCGCAGGTTCGGCGGGCTCAGCGGGTTCGGATTCTGCTGCCGGAGTCTGCGGCTCACTCTCCGGTGCGGCCGGCCTGGATTCTGCGGTGCCTGGGGTGGTGTGGCGTGGGGTGTTCTCGCCGGCGGCCGGTATTTGGTCGGTCAGCACGTAGATGGTGACTGCGCCTGAGCGTGGGTCTTTCCCGCTGCCCTCACAACCAGCACCCCCACACGCGCACGCGAGGCGCTCCAGTTGCGGACCCACCGCACCCAACGCGGCCAACGCCGCGGCACGCAGCTCGCCCCGCGTGCGGGGATCGTTGCCGCAGACGGTGTCGGCCAGATCATTGAGGCGTTTTTCGAGGCTCTTCTTGTCGGTGACACGCAGCCGACCCCAGAACGAGGACACCCCGTTCGGGTCATCTTTGTCGTCGAACTCGACGTACAGGTCTTTGGCATTGCGCTTGGAACGCACGACAGCTTCGGGATCGAACTTCTCCACCCACAGATCGATCGCGCCGATCAACTGCTTCTCCGAATGCGCCCCGTACTCGCCCGCTTCCCCGGCGATCGCGGTATCGATCAACACAAGAGCGTCGTCATCGTCGACGAGGTGGGTTCGCCAGGTGATCGCATCAATCACGGTCGCCGAGATCGCACCCGTGGCGAACAGGGCGGCAGTGCGGGGCAGCCGGTCACGCAGGGCCTGGGCGATGCGCATCTGCTTGGACGCCGCATGGGTGTTCAGGTTGCAAGCCGCCGCCACCGCGGCCTGCGCCCAGGCCCAGCCGTCGATGACCTGATGGGCGATCGCGTCGTCCTCGTCATCACATTGGCGGGCCACCACCTCACCGATGAACGCCAACCGGTAGGCCGCCACCGACGCCTCGTTCTGGGTCGCAGCAGTCACCGCCGAGATGAGCGCCTCATCGCTCAACTCCGCAATCGCGGCCCGATCCAAGACTTCGAACATACGTGCGAGTGTAATGAAGGGGTACGACATTGATGCTGTTAAACGGGTTCGGGTGAGGATGGTCTTGCTCGTTCGCCGCCGGTGATGACCCTGAGTCCGACTGACGCCCTGCTGGGTTGTCTTCCAATTGATTTGTCTCACCGGCGACGTGCGGGCAAGCACCACAACAGCCCTGGTAGGGCGGACATGACTTAATC
>NZ_JBFUKN010000086.1:0-26854 GCF_056400845.1 Mycobacterium sp. P4_H6
GTTCGAACCTGCTCATCAACGGTGGGACGTCGGCCAGTAACGCGCAACAGGGCCTGGGTCAGGTCGGCAGCGACGCGCAGCAGGGACTTGGCCAGGTTGGCACCGACGTACTGGTCAACGGCGGCACCGCGGCCAGTAACGCGCAGCAGAACCTCGGCGAGTTCGTCGGCAACATCCTGGGCGACTAGTCCGAATTCGATTGAGGCCGGGCAGCGGGTGAGTTCTCCCGCTGCCCGCCGTCRTGTCTGGGCCAGATGGCGCCGCGCGGTGATTGATCTGAGCATTTGCTGATCTCAATCCGGAAGTGGGCGCGTGTGCCGGTGCTATCCCGGAAAATCTTTGCGAACGAGAACTTTTGCCAAGATTGCAGCAAAACTGTCTCCGGGCCAACTCGGCAGTCGGCATCCGCTCATCGTCGAATGACGCTGGCGTTTCGCGTTGGCCTTCATAATCGCAGTTCTATGGCTAGCCGTCTCGCCTTTCAGCTGTTGCTGGCGTAGTTCGACTGATTGCCGGCGAGCTGTGAGCTTTGTGTCTTGCGATCTTGCACGGTGTATTGCTGAAGTTCGAAGTCCGTGTCAGGCAAAGGATAATCCCCGCGGTTACGGTTTCGTGAAATTTTGTCCCGGGTATGCGGCGGGTGCGTCGGTTGACGCAGAAGTGGTTCGCACCTATTTGCTGAAGGAGATAGTCATGGATCGCAATCGTCTGGATATGTCGACGACTCTGAAGGGCGCGGCGCTTGCCGGGGCCGCCGCTGCGGTGTCCCTCGGAATCGCGGTGGCGGGCGCCGGAACCGCCGCTGCGGACACCGACGACAGCGGCAGCACCGCGGCGCGGCAGAGCGCCACGAGTAGCAGCTCCAACCCCAGGGACTTCGGAAGCAACCTGGTGAGAAACCTCGGCAAGTTCGGCAACAATCTGGTCCAGAACACGGGCAAGGTCGGGAGTAACGCTCAACAGCAGCTCGGGAAGGCCGGGACCAATGCGTTGATCAACAGTGGGACGGTCGCCAATAATCTGGTGGACAACGTCAGCGAGACCGGTGGCAACGTATTCGGGAATGCCAACGAGGCCGGCAGCAATCTGGTGGGGAACGTCGGTGACACCGGCAGCAATCTGGTGGGCAATGCCGGTGAGGCCGGGTCCAATCTGGTCGGTAATGCCGGTGAGGCCGGCGGCAACCTTGTTGACAACATCGGTGACCTGTTCGACTGATTCAGCTCACTCGCGAAAGGGCAGTGGCATCCGCCGCTGCCCTTTCGCGTGGCCGCCCCGGACCTTGCTGCTTTTGCCCGCTCGTCGACCTGCCTGTACCTGCTTCGGACGGGCGCGACCCCGTGTTCCCGATGTGGTTTGCTGTCGGGTCGGGACGAGGTGCCGTGGCGTAATTGCCGCAGGCGTCACGGCGATCCGGCCGGTAGCGCCAGCGGCCCGCAGCGGTGCTCAAGTGCCTGGTAACCGCTTTATTATCCACATCGTAAATACTTGCTGTGTTTCATGATCACGGTATTGCCAGTTCAGGGGCCTACCGGTCGGAGCTGCTCAGGATTGATAGCCAGTCCGCGGGGTAGCTCCCAGCAAAGCGAAATCTGGACAAAACCGTGATCATTCGTGCGTGATTCGTCCCCTTAGGTATGATCTGCGACACACTTTTTGTGTTAGCTTCAGCTTGTTCGTTCGGTATTTGCTGGAGGGAGACGAATCATGGATCGCAACGGGTCGGGGAAGCCCGAAATGATCA
This sequence comes from Mycobacterium sp. P4_H6, assembly GCF_056400845.1. Classification (NCBI taxonomy): domain Bacteria; kingdom Bacillati; phylum Actinomycetota; class Actinomycetes; order Mycobacteriales; family Mycobacteriaceae; genus Mycobacterium; species Mycobacterium sp. P4_H6. The sequence goes on from NZ_JBFUKN010000086.1 coordinate 1,745, forward strand.
AGGGGATGGTGCTGGCAGGCGCCACCGCAACAATGTGTCTCGGAGTGGCCCTCGCGGGCGCCGGGACGGCGTCGGCCGACACAAGTGCCGCCGATGCGCATGTCGCCGCGCAGCAGCGCAACGCCGGAGTAAGTGCCAACGCCATCACACCCGAGGACGTCGGCGAGTTCGGCGACAACCTCGTGCGTAACCTCGGCCGCTTCGGAAGCAATCTGCAGCGCAACGCCGGGCAGGTGGGCAGCGACGTGCAACAGGGTCTCGGCCGCGTCGGGACCAATCTGTTGGTCAATGGCGGCACCTTCACCGACAACGTGGTGCAGAACGCCAACCGGACCGGTAATGATCTGGCGCGCAACGCCGGGACCGCGGGCCGCAACCTGGTCCGCAATATCGGCAACCTGTTCCGCTAGCGACATCGGGAGGGTGGCGGTGTGGCGCTGCTGCCCTCCCGATGCACGTCGCTCGCTCTAGCTGCCCAGCACCTCGTCCATCATGTCGACCACGGCAGCGATGTGCGGTTCGCGCACGATCGACATATGGGTGCACTCCAGATGCTGGATGGTCAGATCGCCCGTGATGATTCGCGGCCACAGCCGAGGATCGTCTTTGTTGAGGTGGCTGAGAACAACCAGCGCGCGTCCGGACCAAGGTTGCGGGACGTACCGTAAACCGGTCATGATGCCGACTTCCTCGATCGCCGCCGTCCTGCGCTGATCGTCGCCGACGAACAGGCCGGCCAGCGGCACCTTCTTCTGGTGCGCCCACCAGGATCTGATATCGGTCGGCATGGTCTCCTGGAGCGTGACCCTGACATCGGGTAGTCCGGCGCCTGCCTGCCGGGCCGCCTGCGGTGACAGCCACGGGTCCAACATCACGAGCAATTCAACTGTCTCCCCGGCGTTCTGCAGCAACCGAGCTGCTTCCAGCGCGATATGGGAGCCCAGTGAGTGGCCGACCAGGATGTACGGGCCGCATGGCTGGACCCGGCGCACATTGCCGACGTGGCGGCGGGCCGCGGCTTGCACCGACAGGTCAGGGATCGCACGCTTCTCCAGCCCCTTGGGCTCCAGGGCGTACACCGCCGTCTTGTCGCCGATGCGCTGGGTGAACGGCACGAAACACAGCGAAGAAGCGCCGGCCCCGGAGAAGCAGAAGAGCGGCGTGCCAACGGTATCGGCCGATATCGGTCGTAGCGCCACTGTGGTCGGCGTCAGTGCCGGGCCACCGGAGCTGGTGAGCTTCTGCGCGAACTCGGCCACCGTCGGCGCACCGGCAAGATCCGACGGGTTCAGTGTGGCGCCGTGCACCTCGGTCACACGCGCGAGCATTTGCGTCACGCTCAGCGAGTCCCCGCCGAGTGCGTAGAAGCCGTCGGTCCGCCCCACGCTCTCGATGTGCAGCACCTCGGACCACAGCCGCGCGACGGAGGTTTCCTGTTCTCCACGAGGAGGATCGAACTCCGGTCGGCCTACGGGCGGCAGTGCCGTCCGGTCGATCTTGCCGCGGTCACCACGCGGCAGTGCGCCGAGCACCGTGATGTAGGCGGGCACCATGTACGCGGGCAGGTCSCGGTGCAGGCGGGCGCGCAGCTCGGCCACGGCCGGAGTGCGGGCATCGGGGTCGGCGGCCACATAGGCGGCCAGGGTCGGGGTACCGGTGGTGTCTGCCACCACGACGGCCTCCCGCACGTCGTCATAGCCCAACAGCGTGGATTCGATCTCCGAGGGCTCGACCAGATAACCCCTGATCTTGACCGTGGCATCTGCTCGGCCGGACAGCACCAGGTTGCCGTGTTCATCCCAGCGCCCCATGTCGCCTCCGGCGTAGGTCCGCGACCCATCAGGATGGACCGCGAATGCCGCGGCTGTGGCCTCCGGATCCAAATACCCGCGGGCCAGATGGCGTGAGGTGATCGACACCGCGCCGGCTGCGTCGATGTCGATATGCTTGTGCGGGGCGGGAATTCCCACCGGTATGACGCCGTGCGGCAACGGAGCGCCGGGCGGGATGTCGTAGCTCGCGATGGCCAAGGTCTCGGTCGAACCCGCCCAATTGGTGAACACCGCGTTCGGGGCGAGTTCGCGCGCCAACCGTACGTGGCGGGCGTGCGCCGCTTCGCCGGTGGTCACGATCCGCTCCACCGAGGGCAGGGTGGCGCCGCGTGCGGCGGTGTGCAGTGCGTCGACGAACGCCGGTGTGCAGGCGATCGCCTGTGCGCCCGTATCGGTGATGCGTTCGAAAGCCTTGCGTGCGGAATGCTTCTGAGGGTCGATGGCGATGACCTCGGCCCCGCCCAGTAGGGCGGCGATGAGCACGTTGAGTCCTGCTGCGAAGCTGATCGGCAGGCATAGCGCGACCTTGCGGCCGTCGCGGAGGCCGAAGCGGTCATTGAGCAGTTGAGCGTCGGCGAGCCACAACCCGTTCGGGTGCAGCACCGCCTTGGGCGTGCCGGTGGACCCCGAGGTGAATTGGATGCTCGTGACATCGTCGGTGTCGGCATCTGCGCCCAGGTCTGCATCGACGTCGGCGCTGCCGGGCACCGCGTCCGGGATTTGCACCGGCCATGGCTGGTAGCCGTGCTCGATGAGAATCGACGAGATCTTCTGCGCGCGGTTCGCCGGCATCGCCGGGTCCAGTGCCACCACGGGGATGCGGGATGCGAACAAGCCCAGCACGGTCGCAACGGTGGCGGGAGTCAGCGGTGCGGGCAGCACGGCGGCACGGGGCTCATCGCCTCGGGGGTGCATCTGCGACGTCAGCGCTGCGCCGAGCAGGTCGCGATAGGTCACCGATTCGGTTGCGGTGCTCAGGGCCACCTGGTCCGGCCGGCTGCGGGCGGTCGCCGCGAAATGGGCCGCCACCGAACGGTGTTCGAGTGGGCGGTCATCCTGCGCGGGGTCCTGGGCGATCGGTTCCGACGCGGTGGTGGCGGGCTCGGCTGGGCGGGCCGTCGCGTTGCGGCGCTGCGGTCGCTGGGCGAGGACGGCGGCGGCGGCGAGCGTGACGCTGATCACTGCCGCGAGGCTGGCGGCACGTCGGGCACGACCGTCGGGACAGGCGGGCACGACCGCCGATGGCGTCCTGATTGGGGTGTCGCGCACATTGCCCGCCCGTCGCAGAATGCGCGTGACCTGCGCCGTCGGCGTCGATGCGGGTGTGCTGGGGTGTTTGCTGAAATAGCGCATCCGGTACCAGTTGACGCTGTCGAACATGTCGGCCCTCCGGCCCTGCTGAACTGACCTACTCGGGTGTAGAAACTTCGGGCAGGCTAGCCTAACTGTGAGATTCCTGGTAATTGTGGGTTCCGTCGCGTGCGAACCGTGCAGATCTGCGCTGATGAAACGTGCCGAAGGTGATCGTTCACAGTGACTTCACAGGTTCTGCTCGCGCGCGACCGCCGGCAATCGGCCTCGGCGTGGGCAGGCGACAGGGAAGCAAGGCTGGAATTGTCTGAAACGTCAGTCATCCGGGGTGAAACCCACCGCGGGTTCGCTGGAGTACTGGAGCAGGGGTGTCCCTGACGATGACAACCCTCATTGCGAGGTCGCGCTGATGCTCGCCTTCGTCACCACGTTGCGGCACCCGCACAACTCAGCCGACTACGCCCGCGTCGAGGTGCTGTTGCAGGACACCCTGGCCTCGATCACCAGGCAGACATGCGACGACTACGTGGTCATCGTCGTCGGCAACCGCAGGCCGTCCTTCGCCCTGCCGGCGCGCACGCATTTCGTCGAGGTGGATTTCGCGCCGCCGTCCCTGGACGGCGCGCCGCAGACCGGGAAGGCCCCCGGGGTGTGGGACAAGGGCACCAAGGTCGGCGTCGGGCTGATCGCCGCACGGGCATTCGACCCGGAATACGTCATGCAGGTCGACGCCGACGATTTCGTGCACCGCGACCTGGTCTCGTTCATCAGCAGCCATCCCGGTCACCCCGGTTGGGTACTCAAGCGCGGTGTCATGTATTCGCGGGCCCGCAACTGCTACACGTTGCAGCGGAAACTCTTCCGGATCTGCGGTAGCTCCTTCATCGTCCCGTTGCACGCGTACGAGGTGCCCGAGGAACTCACCGTGACCGCGTCCCAACAGGAGATCGCGGCCGCGTTCGGTGACGGGCTGGAAGAGGTCCTGGGCAATCACCGGTACTCACTGGAGTGGTGGCAGGAACGCGGGCGGGCACTCGCGCCGCTGCCGTTCACCGGCGCGGCGTACCACGTGGACACCGGTGAGAACCATTCGGGAAACGAGCTGCTCGGCCCCGCCCTGCCGTACCGACCGCACCTGGCGCGCGACTTCGGCATCAATGCCTCGAAGGGCGCGGTGTCCACCGTGTGGTCATCGGTCGGGCCCGCCGCACTGAAACCCGACCTTCCGCCGCGGCTGCCGTCCTTCATCTCCCCGCGGCCGAGAACGCCCTATCTGCAGGGATACTCGCCGCCGGGCTGACACCCGTCAGCGTGAGCAGTCCAGCGACACCGTGATGGTGCGCTTCACCACGATGGGCACGATCGCGTTGCGGTCGTTGAACCCGTCCACGTTGACCAGACGCCTCTGCTCCTGTACGTGGCCGATATCGGTGACCTCGCATTCATGGAGCGGGGCGCTACCCAGGCGATTGACGCGGACGTCGAACCCCTGGGCCTCCAACTGATCGATGGTGAGGTTGGCGGACTCGGCGTTGGCCGGCGCTGCGGTGGCGGCCAACACGCCGAGGGCGGCGGAGACGATGACAACGGAGAATGCGATGCGCATGACCGTTCCTTCCTGGTGGTGATCGGTTTCGATGGGTCGATCGTGCTGCCCGGGACGGTGACGCCGCTTGGAGCTGACGTGGAGATTGTCTGGAGATCCCCCGCAGGGCGCGGCGCAGCGATAGCGTGAATCCGTCACGGCACATCGGACGGGAGACCAACATGCGAGCCGAAACCTCGTCGGGCTGTAGGCCTGAACCACCCGCCAAGCCCGGGCGGCGGCTCGCAGTACTGCTGGTGGGGCTGCTCGTCGGGCTGTTCGGCACCGCAATGCTGGCCCCGGCGACCGCCGCGGCGGACGGCGAGACCTACACCATCGCCACCGACACGACCTTCGCGCCGTTCGAATTCCAGGACGCCGGCGGCAATTTCGTGGGTATCGACATGGATCTGATCCGGGCGATCGGCGAGGACCAGAACTTCAACGTCGACATCAAGCCCCTCGGTTTCGACGCAGCGCTCCAGGCGGTGCAGGCCAACCAGGTCGACGGTGTCATCGCAGGCATGTCGATCACCGACGAGCGCCGCAAGGTGTTCGACTTCTCCGAACCCTATTTCGAGTCCGGAATCCAGATGGCGGTGCTCGAGGACAACGAGGACATCACGTCCTACGAGGACCTTCGCGGCAAGCGGGTCTCGGTCAAGAACGGCACCCAGGGCGCAGATTTCGCGGACTCGATCAAAGATCAGTACGGCTTCGAAGTGGTCTCTTTCGCCGACTCGTCCACCATGTTCGACGAGGTACGAACCGGCAACTCGGTGGCGGCCTTCGAGGACTACCCGGTGTTGCTCTACGCCATACAGCAGGGCAACGGCTTCAAAACCGTGACGCCGAAAGAAGATCCGACCGGGTACGGGTTTGCCGTCAACAAGGGGCAGAACGCGGAACTGCTGCAGAAGTTCAACGCCGGGCTGAAGAACCTCAAGGCCTCCGGCCGCTACGACGAGATCCTGTCGACCTACCTGGGCGAGGGTGCGGCCACCAGCGACAGTTCGTTCTTCGGGCTGATCAAGAGCACCGCACCGATGCTGCTGGCCGGCCTGAAGATGACGATCATCCTGACCGTGTCATCGATCTTCTTCGCGCTCATTCTGGGCGTGATCTTCGGCTTGGCCCGGGTGTCCCGGTCGATCTGGCTGCGCGCCATCGGCACCACGTTCGTCGACATCTTCCGCGGTACACCGCTGATCGTGCAGGCGTTCTTCATCTACTTCGGCATTCCCACAGCGCTGGGCTTCCAGATGTCGGCGGTGACAGCAGGCATCATCACGCTCTCGCTCAACGCCGGCGCCTACATGACAGAGATCGTCCGCGGCGGCATCCTCGCGGTCGACAAGGGGCAGATGGAGGCCGCCCGCAGCCTCGGCATCGGATACCTGCCCACGATGCGTAAAGTGATTCTGCCGCAGGCCATCCGCACCATGATCCCGTCCTATATCAACCAGTTCGTCATCACGTTGAAGGACACCTCGATCCTGTCGGTGCTCGGTATCGCCGAGCTCACGCAGAGCGGCCGGATCATCATCGCGGGCAACTACAAGGCCTTCGAGATGTGGCTGATCGTGGGCATCATCTACTTCATCGTCATCATGGCGCTGACCAAACTCTCGGACCGACTGGAAAGGCGGCTCGTGAAATGAGTGAACTGGTAACAGAATCCGCGGCTACCGAGCCGGCTGGCACCGTCAAGATCCGCATCGAGGGCCTCAAGAAGTCCTTCGGGGAACTCGACGTGCTCAACGGTATCGACACCACCATCAGTCACGGGGAGGTGGTCTGCGTCATCGGGCCCTCGGGTTCCGGCAAGTCCACCTTTCTGCGGTGCCTCAACAAGCTTGAGGACATCACCGGGGGCAAGGTGACCGTTGATGACTACGACCTGACCGACCCGAAGGTCAACCTGGACAAGGTGCGACAGCACATCGGCATGGTGTTCCAGCACTTCAACTTGTTCCCGCACATGACCGTGCTCGACAACGTCACGCTGGCGCCCCTGCTGACCAAGAAGATGGACAAGGCCGCCGCCGAGAAGAAGGCGCGTGAACTGCTCGCGCAGGTCGGTCTGGCGGAGAAGGCGGACGTGAAGCCGTCGACGCTGTCGGGTGGGCAGAAGCAGCGCGTCGCCATCGCGCGGGCGCTGGCGATGAACCCGTCGATCATGCTGTTCGACGAGGCCACCAGTGCGCTGGACCCGGAGATGGTGGGCGATGTGCTGGAGGTGCTGCGCGCACTCGCCTCCGGTGGCATGACGATGGTCGTGGTCACCCACGAGATGGGCTTCGCCCGTGAGGTGGCGTCCCGGGTGCTGTTCATGGACGGCGGCAAGATCGTTGAGGACGCCGAACCCGCCGAACTCTTCGACAACCCCAAACACCCACGGTTGCAGGAGTTTCTGTCAAAGGTACTCTGACGGTTAGTGCCTCTGAGAAAACCGCCCGCCGGCAACCCGGTCTGGCTGCCTGCAGTGCTGCGCGGCGAAGGGCTGGAGCCTGTCGAATTTCCCGGCTGGCGCGACCGCGGCCACGGCACGTTCAAGGACATCCGCGGGGTGATGGTGCATCACACCGGCTCGGACCGGGCCACTGCGGCATCCATCGCCACCGGGCGCACCGATCTGGCCGGGCCGCTGTCGCAGCTGCACATCGCCCGTGACGGCGCGGTCACCGTGGTGGCCGCCGGGGTGGCCTGGCACGCGGGTGTCGGGATGTATCCGTGGGTGCCGGCGAACATGGGTAACTGGCACCTGATCGGCATCGAATGCGCCAACAGTGGGACCAGCCCGTCGGCGTCGCATCGCAGGAACTGGCCGGACGCACAGTATTTCGCGTTGGTGCGTTGTTGTGCGGCGATCAACCGGCACTTGGCGCAGACGTCGGCGCGCACCATCGGGCACAAGGAGTACGCGGGCCGTACCCAAGGCAAATGGGATCCCGGTGCCATCGACATGGACGTCCTGCGCCGAGATATCACCGAGCAGATCAGGCCGGACTTCGCCGCGATGCGCAGGCCGCGGCCACCGGTGCCGGTCGGCGAGTACGCCGGCATTCTGCTGCACCGTGGCAGCGCGGGCCCGCAGGTGGCCGAACTCCAGCGCAGACTCAAGGCCGCTTATGCCGCTTACGCCGGGGATCTCGTCGTCGACGGGGTGTTCGGTGCCGAGACCGAGGTCGCCGTGCGCGAATTCCAGCGCCGTTACCGCGGACTCACGGTCGACGGGATCGTCGGCCCGGCGACGGCTGCGGCGTTGCGGCTCCGGATCCTGTGATCAGGGCTGGCTGGTGAGGTAACCGCCGCGGCGGAAGAACTTGTCGCCGGAGTGCTCCGCCCCGTCGGCCGAGCGCACCCGGGTGATCACCAGGCCGAGGTTGCCACCGCGGTAGGCCTGCGGCCCGGACACCACCGCGCCTCCGCCCTCCTGCACGATCACCCGTCCCGGCGTTCCGCCGTAACGGATTTCGGAGACCTTGGCCTCAAGGATCTCGATCCGCTCGCCACGGTAGTGGGTGAAGGCGGCGGGGTAGGGGGCCGAGAGCGCCCGGACCAGCCGCTCCAGATCTTCGGCGGGCCAGGTCCAATCGATCAGGCTGTCGCGCTCGGAGCGCTTGTGGAAGTAGGTGCGGGTCGCCTTGTCCTGCGTTCGCCACTGCGGCTTGCCGGACTCCAGGGCGGTCAGCGCTTCCTTCAGTGCACCCGGGATGAGGTCGATGCCCCGCTCGACCAGTTCGGTGCCGGTGTCGCGCGGCCCGATGGGCAGTGAATGCTGAACCAGGACGTCGCCGGTGTCGAGGTTCTCGTCCATCCGGTGCACGGTCAGGCCGATCTGGGATTCGCCGCTGATCAGCGACCAGATGACGGGGGAGAAGCCGGTGCCCTTGGGCAACAGCGAGTCGTGCAAGTTCAGGGTGCCGTGCGGCGGCAGGTTGTAGAGCTCCGGCGGCATCCAGGTGTACCAGCTGTTGACCACGATGACGTCGGGCTCGGCGCGCTTCACCAAGTCGATGGTGTCGTGGTCGACGCGCTCGGTGAGATGAACCGGGATGCCGTAGCTACGGGCGAGGTCCTCGACCGAATCCGAGAAGATGCCCTTGTAGGAATCGTCACTGGCCGGATGGGTAACTGAGAGTGCGACCTCGTGTCCGAGCTCGACGAGGGCCTGGAGGGTCTTGACTCCCCATGTCTGGAAGCCGAACGAAACGATGCGCATAACCCACTGACCTCGCTGAATATCACTCTGTCTCGTCCGTGGGACGGATGTCCCGCGCGGAATGTCAAAGACAAGTTAGCAGATTAACTAAGCCTTAGCTAAGTCAACGCTGTGCGTTAGCTGTGCCCGGCCGCATGCGCCGGAGACATCAAGATCGTTTTTGCTCGATTCGCACCATCCCGACATGAACACCAGGTCATGCCGGGTGGGCGGGCGCGCTAACCCCGGGTGATCGAGTTCCCGCTGCCGGACTCGCTCACCTGGGGTTCGCCGGTGCGGTAGGTGATCTTGTTGTCGAAGCCCGAGACGGCGATCTCCCGGGTGGACTCGGTGGTGACGATGTTCTCGAAGCCCGACACCGTGACGGCGGTGCAATGGCCGGTGATGTCGACGGTGTTGTTCGCCCCGCTGATGATCACGATGTTGTCGTTGCAGGTCACCGATTTGTTGGTGCCGATGCCGCTGATGGTCAGGGTGGTGCCCGGTTCCGCAGGCGAGTCCGACGGGGGCTCGGCGATGTCGGTCGGAATGGTGATGATCGTCGGCAGGGACGGCAGGACCGGCGCCTCGGGCCCGTCGGTCAGCACATCACCGCCGCCGGCGATCCCTGGTGTCTCGGGTGCCGAGGTGTTCGCGTACAGGAAGTACGCTGCCGCACCGCCGGCGAGCAGGAAGAGGACGAGCACGATCGGCACGATCGCCATCCACGGCCGGAACCCGGAAGCTGACGGGCCGGTCGGGTACGGGGCGGGGTATCCAGTGACGTATGGATCAGCGCCATAAGGGTTTTGGCCGTACTGCGGCGGGCCGTACTCGGGCTGGCCATAGGGCCGTTGTCCGTACTGCGGCTGGAAGTAGGGCGACTGGTCCGGCCACTGCTGAGTCGGGGGCGGAAGCAGCGGCGGTGGTGGCGCGGAGTATCCGGCACCGCGACTCGTAGGACTTGCGTTCTCGGAGCCGAGTTCGGTGGGCTCCAGCGCACGGATCCGGGCTTCCGGGTCGTCCTGCGGGTTCATGGGCAGATGGTCGCATATCCCGGGGTGATGCGGTGGGCAGGAGCGCAATACGCCTGCGGCGCCGGAGCCACCGAGGGGTGGTTCCGACGCCGCAGGTTTCTGCGCCGAGCCTTATGCCGATACCGGGACCTTGCCCGATGCCGGTTCTTTGGCCCGGTCCGAGTGATCGTCGAGCATGGTGAGTTCGTCGAACGGATCATGTCCGCCCAGAACGGCATCCACCTTCTCGCGATCGATCGTCTTGGTCCACGACCCCACCAGCATGGTGGCGACCGCGTTGCCGGAGAAGTTGGTCAGCGCGCGGGCTTCCGACATGAACCGGTCGATTCCGACGATCAGGCCGACGCCGTCGAGCAGATCGGGGCGGTGCGCCTGCAGACCGCCGGCCAGCGTGGCCAGCCCGGCGCCGGTGACACCGGCTGCGCCCTTGGAGGCCACGATCATGAACACCAGCAGGCCGATCTGTTCGGACACGCTCAGCGGATCTCCCAGTGCGCCGGCGATGAACAGCGATGCCATGGTCAGGTAGATCGCGGTGCCGTCCAGGTTGAACGAGTAGCCGGTGGGAACCACCACGCCGACGGTCGTGCGGTCGACGCCGAGGTGCTCCATCTTGGCGATCAGTCGCGGCAGCGCCGATTCCGAGGAGGACGTCGAGACGATGAGCAGGTATTCGCGGGCCAGGTAGCGCACCAGCTTGAAGATGGACACACCTGCCACCACCCGCAGCAGCGTTCCGAGCACACCGAACACGAAGATGGCGCAGGTCAGATAGAAGCCGACCATCAGGGTCATCAGCTGTCCGACCGCGGCCCAGCCGGTCTGCCCGACCACGTTGGCGATGGCGCCGAACGCGCCGATCGGGGCCAGCCACAGGATCATCACCAGGACCTTGAAGACCAGCTTCTGCAGGTGTTCGATACCGCGCAGGATCGGATCGCCCGCAGATCCGAGGCCCTGGATCGCGAAGCCGACGAGCAGCGCGATGAACAGCGCCTGCAGCACGCTTCCCTCGGTCAGCGCCGAGAACATCGAGGTCGGGATGATGCCCTGGACGAAGTCCAGCAGACCGCCGGCCTCATGGGCCTTGTCGGCGAGTTCGGCACCCTTGCCCGCGGTGTCGGTGACATTGAGTCCCTCACCCGGGTGCAGCAGGTTGCCGACGACGAGGCCGATGGCCAGTGCGAACGTGGACATCGCGAGGAAGTAGACGAAGGCGAGACCGCCGACCTTGCCGACCGTCGCGGCCTTGCGGACCGAACCGATGCCCAACACGATGGTGCAGAAGATGACGGGCGCGATCATCATCTTGATCAGCGCGACGAACATGGTGCCGAGCACGCCGACGCTCTTGCCCACATCGGGGGCCAGGATGCCGACGGCGACGCCGGCGACGACCGCGATGATCACGGCGATATAGAGCCAGTGGGTACGGTCCCGTTTGGTTTTGGATGGACCCTGTGGCGGGGCGTCCTGCGGCGGCATCGCCGGGGACGGTGGCTGGGAAGTAGTCATGTAAGGATGGTCCGGTACGGCGTGAGCCAGGTCACGTTTTTGTTCATTTCGTTCACGGGAGGGTGCGCCGGGGCCCATCGGGCCGGCGTCAGCGCTCGCGGGTGCCGAGGTGATCGAGCAACCGCCGCTCGGCGTGGTCGAGGTGTTGATCGCCGAGTTGTGCCGCACGCTGAGCGTCACCGTGGACGATGGCCTTCAAGATCGCATCGTGCTCAGCATGGATCTCAATGGGGTCGAGCAGGTGGTGGCTCTGAACCTGTCCTAGACACAGGCGCATTTCGTTGACAACGAGGCAGTGCGCGCGGTCTAGATGTGGGCTKCCCAGACTCCCGACTAGATCAGTGTGCAACCGGATGTCAGCCTCTACGACGGTGACGAGGTCGCCGTCTTCGGCGGCACGCTTGAACGTCTCGTGCGCGGTCGCGACCGTGTCGGAGAGTCGACGATCCCGTGCGAGTAGGGCGTAGGCGTGACTCTCCAGGAAGCGGCGCGCGAAGTAGAGATCCCTCACCTGTTTCTCGTCCAAGATGGGCACTCTCGCGCTGCGGTGAGCAGTGCGCTGTAGGAGGCCTTCGGCCACGAGGTGCTCTATCGCGGCTTTGGCGGTCTGTCGCGCGACCCTGTAGTCGCTGGACACCGAGGCTTCGGTCACCGGCCGACCGGCGGGGATGTCGTCGGTGAGGATGCGCTGGCGCAGCGAGTCGATCAGCGCTTCCCCGACGGACTGCGTCTTGAGTTCGAACGACATACCAACGGTCCTTTCAGCGCACGTGAAGTCACAGAATATCTGCGAGGTAGCAAAATCGCTGACGAGGCAACTTGATCACTGTGATAACTTGACGAACAATCGTGAGACGGAGGACACATTGGAATTCACTCGGATCGTGCTCGCGCCCGACAAGTTCAAGGGCAGTCTGTCCGCTGAGGAAGCGGTCGCCGCGATGATCCGCGGATGCGCTGACGTGGGCGCAGCGAAAGTGGCCGTTCCCCTCGCCATCGCCGATGGAGGCGACGGGAGCGTTGACGCCGCACTGCGGTCCGGGTGGACCCAGAAGCGCATGCCCAGTGTTGATGCCTGGGGCCGACCGATCACTGCCCGCGTCGCGGTCAATGACGCGAAGGCGATCATCGAGGTGGCAACGATCTGCGGAATGAGTGGTGCTCGTTTGACGCCTGCCGATGCGCTGGCCGCTACCAGCATGGGCGTCGGCGTGGTCATCCTCACCCTGCTTGACGAGGGCTTTCGGAACATCACCGTCGGACTTGGCGGCAGCGTGACCACCGACGGTGGCGCGGGAATGCTCACCGCGCTGGGCGTACGACTGCTCGACGCATCTGGTGAACCGGTCGGGGTGGGCGGTGCGGCCTTGCCGTTGGTCACCCGTGTCGACATCAGCGGCGTGGACCCCCGACTGGCCGCCACGCAGTTGACGATGGCGTGCGACGTCGACAGCCCCATGGTCGGCCCGGACGGGTCGGCCGAGGTGTTCGGCCCTCAAAAAGGTGCCGACGACAGCGGCGTTCGATTGCTGTCCTTGGCGCTGAGGCATCTGGCCGGCGCGGTCGAGCCAGCCCTCGGGAAAGTTGGCCTGCACCGGGCGCCCGGCTCCGGCGCGGCCGGCGGCCTGGCGTGGGCCGGAATGTTGATCGGTGCCGAATTACGTTCCGGTGCAGAGCTCTTCCTGGACATGCTCAGTGCACGCGACGTGCTCGCCGACGCCGATCTGGTGCTCACGGGGGAAGGGAGTCTTGACTCCCAGAGTCTGCGAGGCAAGGGGCCGGTCATGGTCGCAAGGCTGGCCGCCGACCTTGGCGTGCCCGCGCTGGCCATTGTGGGCACCAATCGTCTTGACCAAGCCGAAGACAACGGCCCATTCGCCGATGTGGTGGCGATCGACCAAATGGATCAACGGTGCGCCGAAGACTCAGCACTGACCGCCCACCTGGTCCGTCACGCCGTCGCGAAGGCGTTGGACCGCTTCGCTTCGAGCCAGCACATCGAATTCGAAGGAGCCCGCTGATGCAACGGCCTTGGAGCTGTGACACGTTTGTCGCGTTGCCCGGTGCGACCCGCACGGGGGCGACGATCTTCGGTAAGAACAGTGACCGCCCTGCCGGCGAGGCCCAACCCTTGCGGCGGAGGGCGGCTCGTAGCGCAGGTGACCCGTTGCAGCTGGCCTACGTGACCATCGACGATGCCGACGCCTACGCACACGTCGGGTCTGCGCCGTTCTGGTGCTGGGGATACGAGATCGGGGTCAATGAGCACCGAGTCGCAATCGGCAACGAGGCGCTGTTCACGCGCTCCTGGGCGGCGGCCGTGGCCGCAGATCGCGGCGGAAGCGGTCCCGAGCCCGGGTTGCTCGGTATGGAGTTGGTTCGGCTGGGCCTGGAACGCGGCGCCACCGCACGAGAAGCGCTCGGTGTGATGACCGATCTGCTCGAGCAATACGGGCAGTGGGGTTCGGCGGTCGTCGCAAAGGACCACGGTCCGGGTTCCTACGACAATGCGTATCTCATCGCAGACCCAACTGAGGCGTGGATCCTCGAGACGGCAGGCACCGAGTGGGCGGCACGGCACGTGACGCAGGGCACCTATGCCATCAGCAACGAGATCTCGATCCGCGCGGATGCAGACTCCACCAGCGAGGGTCTTCGCCGGCGGGCAGTCGATGCCGGATGGTTTCCGGCCGGTCAGACCTTTGACGTAGCCGACGCTTACACCGATCCCGGCACCCCGTTGCAGATCTCGCACATCCGTCGGCGACGCGCTGAGGCAATGCTGACGGCTGCGCGCGAACGGGGCGGATTGGACGTGGCCGGGGCGTTCGCAATTCTGCGCGACCATCTGGAGGGAACCTTCCTGGGGGGACCAAATTTCGACGCGTCCCGGCCGGACTTCCTCACCCTATGCATGCACGAGCATCCGTCGGGCTTCACATGGGGAAACACAGCCGCATCGCTCGTCGTCGAACTGCACGACGACCCACGGCGGCCCGTCGCCCTGTGGTGGTGCCCCGTTACTCCGTGCACCGGCGTGTACCTACCGTTCTTCGTCGACGCGCCTCGGCTCCCCGCCGGAGTGCAGTTGCCGATGGCCGGGGCCAACTCGTGGGACCCGCGGCGGAGTTCACCGGCGACGTTCGATTCCGCGTCCTCGTGGTGGCAGTGGCAGCAGCTTCTGGACGCAGCCAAGGACCCCGCGAGGAACGACTTCATCGGCCGCGCGAAGGTCATTAGGACTGCTTTCGATCCGCTTGAAACTCGTTGGCACGGCGCAATCCATGCGCTTTCGACCGATCCGCGGGACCTCGAGGCGTTCACCAGGGACTGCCACGACACTGCCACCGCCATCGTGGCAGATCTACTCAAGTTCTTCGATGCCGACCTGGACCTGCCGATCGACCCGCGTTGGGCGCCCGCGACTTTCGCTTAACCACCTTCATATCAGTTAGATGCGTCACTGCGCCGAATCAGCGCCTGAAGCAAGGAGTGCCATGTCAATACGCAACGTCTTCCGTGGTCCAGAGGCCTCGATTGACGACCAGATCGAGAGCTATGCGATTGATCGCGTGCCCGACAACAAGAGGTGGCCGATACYGGCCATTAGCCTCGTGCTGCTGGGCAACGCCACAGCAATGTTCTTCTTCTCGTTCGGGGCCCAACAGACGTTCCTGGTGGGCTGGCCATTGATGCTGCTGCCTATCGGCTACTTCTTCTTTGGTGCCATCCTCATCGGCGCGCTGACGATGCGCATGGCGAGCCGAGAGGGCTTGTCTCAGAGCCTAATTTCACGCGGACTTGGCTTCGGCAGCCGTGGGGCTGCGGTGACGTCGTTCATATACGCAATCAACTTCGTCTACTACTTCTTGTTCGAGGGCACAATCGTCTCGCACGCCCTGGCGTACTACTTCGACATCCCCATCGGCTCGCTCGCCGGCATCGCGATCTTCGCGTTGATCGGCCTGGTAACCATCGGCTTCGTGTGGCGCGGCATGTACGCGATGTCCGCGCTACAAACCTGGGGATTTCCCATCTTCATCGGCCTGCTGGTGTGGGCGTTGATTGAATTGGGCTCTAAGCACGACATAGTGGGCCCGAGCGGTTGGGCCGCCACCGGAATGTCGGGCGGGGCGGCATTGTGGACAGCAATGAGTTTTGCCAACGGGCAGATGATCTTCCAGGGTCTGATGGCCACCGACTACGGCCGGTTCGCCAAACGCACCATCCGCTACCGTGGCACGTCGTCGATCATGCTGCTCGAACTCATCCCGATGTTCGCCATCATCTTCCTCGGAGCGATGCTGGGCGCGTCACTGGTCGGAGAGTTCGGCGAAGAGAAGGCGCAGGATCCTGGCTTCGTATTCGTTCATCTGATGGGCCTTGCGGGCGTTATCTTTGTGCTGATCACCCAGATTCGAATCAACGTGATGAACCTCTACGGCGGGTCCATCACGCTGTCGAGCGGGTTCGACGTGATCGCCCACTTCCGGCCCGGCCGTCCCTGGTGGATGTTCGCGGTCTGGCTGTTCGGGGTGGTGTTCTACGCCACCAACGTGATCAACCACCTGGGCACGTTCCTCGCCATCACCGGGGTACTCACGAATACATGGGTGCTGATCATCCTGGCCGACTACTTCATCTGCCGGCGCTGGCTCAAGCTGGGTCGCACCGAGCAAATTGAGTACCGCGAGGGTGAGGTGCGGGAATGGAATCCGTGCGGCCTGACTGCGTTGGGCGTCGCGGTACTCATCGGTGCCCTTGGGATTCTCGAGGTGTATCCCGTTGCCTACGCATCATTCGTAGCGATGTTCGTCGGTCCGGTGATTCACATCGCCATGACCGCAGCGACGAAGGGCCGGTACTACACCCCGGCTGGCGAGCCAGAGAAATTGGTCTCGCAGCGTCGGGAATGACCCGCACGACGTTGGTCGGCCGCCCAATGTGCGAGAGGTGCCGCGACTCCTGGAGAGTTGGCCACCGACCGTTCACGAGGCGCTTCCTGTATCAGTTGCGGCCTTCCTCCCCGTAACCTCCACTTGGGTAGAGGGTTCATTTCGTTCAGTGGCGACGTCAGCGGAGGTGCGATGCACAGACGTCCGGCCCCGTGGCCGCGCTCACTGGCGGGCCAGGCGATCGCGCTGCAGATCCTGGTGATCGCGGTGATCGTGGTGGCCGGCAGTGGGCTGGCGCTGCTCGACGCACGCCAGGACGGTGACGCCGCGGCTGAGGCGCAGGTACTGGGTATCGCCACCTCGCTGGCCGATTCGCCGTCGACCGCTCAGGCGATCGTGGACGGCCACGCGACGGCGACGCTGCAACCGGTCACCGAACTGGTGCGCAGGCACACCGACATCGCGTTCATCACCATCATGGCGCCCGACCGCACCCGCTACACCCATACCGACCCGACCCAGATCGGCGGCGATTACCTCGGCAACATCGAACCGGCCCTGCACGGTGAATCGTTCACCGAGGTGTACACCGGCACGCTGGGCCCCTCGATCCGCGCGGTGGCGCCGGTGCACGATGCCGACGGCCGCGTCATCGGCCTGGTCGCCGCCGGCATCCTGCAGCAGAGCCTGGCCGAGCGGTGGCGCGAGCAGTGGGCGGTGATCGCGGCGGTGGGCGTTGTCGCCCTTACCGTTTCGCTTGTCGGGGTGTGGGGGATCCGTCGCAGGTTGCTGCGTCAGACACGCGGGCTGCGTCCCGACGAGCTGAGGGTGATGTATGACCACCACGATGCGATCCTGCACGCGGTCACCGAAGGTCTGATCGTGCTGGACCGCGCCGGGGTCGTGCTGGTCAACGACGAAGCCCGCCGGTTGCTGGCGCTGCCGCCGGGGCCCGTGTCGGTCACTGATCTGCCGGGGTTCCTGCAGGTCGCCGATCCCGGGGTGCGCGACGAATTGCACGTCACCGACGAGCGGGTGCTGGTGGTCAACCGCGCGAAGGTGCCAGACTCGGGCAGCGAGGTGGTGACCGTGCGGGACCGCACCGAATTGCAGGGCGCCCTTGGCGAACTCAGCTCCCTGCAGGTACTCACCGACTCCCTGCGCGCACAGGCGCACGAGTCGGCGAACAAACTGCACACCGTGATCACCATGGTCGAGATGGGTCGCCCGCAGGATGCGGTCGCGGTGGCCACCAAGGAACTTGAGCTGTCCCAACGGCTGGTGGACCGGCTGTCGGAGGCGGTCAGTGAACCCGCGCTGGTGGCGCTGCTGCTCGGTAAGACCGCCCAGGCCGACGAACGCGGTATCGCGCTGACCGTCACCGAGGACACCCAATTACCTTCGGATGTCGCGCTGACCGGGCAGGAACTGGTGACCGTGCTGGGTAACCTCATCGACAATGCGATGGATGCGTGCGACCGGGACGACCCGTGGGTCGAGGTGACGGTGACCCAGGACGCTGATGCTCTGCGAATCATCGTGGCCGACAGCGGTACCGGGATGGACGCCGACGTGTTCACCCAGGCGCAGCGTCGGGGGTACTCGACGAAGAACGCCGACGGGCACGGCATCGGGCTGGCGCTGGTGGCGCAGGTGGTGCACCGCCACGGCGGGACGTTGAGCACCGATGTGACCTACGGATCGGTGGTCTCGGTGGTGATCGACCTGTGATCAGCGTGCTGATCGTCGAAGACGATGTGCTGATCGCCGAGGCGCATCGCACCTATCTCGCTCGCCTGGAAGGCTTTTCGCCGGCGGCGGTGGTGCACACCGCGCGTGACGCCATGCGGACGGCGGCCGCCGCGGCCGAGGCCGGGGAACCCATCGACCTGGTGCTCCTGGACCTCGGCCTGCCCGACGCCAGCGGGATCTCACTGGCCTCCGGGTTGTCTGGGCTGGCGCCCGCCCCGGACATCATCGCCATCACCTCCGAGCGCGACCTGGAGATGGTGCGCGCCGCCGTCTCGCACGGGGCGCTGGCCTATCTGCTCAAGCCGTTCACTTTCGCCGCCTTCCGGGACCGCATGGAGCGTTATCGCCGCTACCGCACCGCGCTGCCCGCGGGTACCGAGGCCGCCAGCCAGGCAGAGGTGGACAGGGCGATGGCCGAGCTGCGCATCGGCGCCGACCGGGCGGCTGCGCCCAAGGGCGCGGCCCCACAGACCACCGACGAAATCGCCAGGGCCGTCCGCGACTGCCCGGCCGGACTGACCGCCGATGAGGCCGCCGCGCAGGTCGGGGTGTCCCGGGTGACCGCCTGGCGCTACCTGGAACGCCTCGCTGATGAGGGCACCGTTACGCGTCACACCGACTACGGCAAGGCCGGGCGGCCCAAGACCCGCTATCAGTGGCGCTGAAATAGTCTTTACCGTCAGCCCTGACGGTAATAGGTAGTCTGTGGGCATGGCCGAATCCGAACCCAAGCCGCACCGTGCCCGTCGGGCCGACAGTCGCGCGCTGATCTTGGACGCGGCCGTRCAGGCGTTGGTCAGCCACGGGTACGCCGGCGCGAGTACCGTGGTCATCCAGCGTCTGGCGGCTGTCTCGCGAGGTCGCCTGCTGCACTACTTCCCGTCCCGCGAACAACTGCTCGTGGCGGCAGCCCAGCGCCTCGCTGCGGAGCGCATCGGAGAAATGGAACTCTGGTTCGAGAGTGCGCCGACCATCGAGGCCGACGGGGTCGAGCGTATCGACTACGCTGTTGCCCTGCTGTGGAAGACCTTTCGGCAACCCTACTTCTGGGCAGCCATGGAGCTGTGGCTGGCCGCCCGAACGGATCCGGTCTTGCGTAGTGAGTTGGCGGCCTCCGAGCATCGGCTCGGGCGGGCAATCGAAAACGTCATCGCGACAATGTTCGGTCCGTCGCACAGCAGTCACCCGGCCTTCGCCGACACCCGTGATCTGCTCTTCACCAGCATGCGGGGGGTGGCACTCACCTATGCGATCGAGGACCGCGATCCTGATGCCGACCCGCACCTGCAGCGGTGGCAGGGTCTGGCGCGGACCCTGCTGGCAGAGACCGGCAATAACAGTCAGAACTGACTGTTATTGTGGCGTGGTGACCTCAATCCCGCGCACTCAGGACCGGATGACCCACGATGTCTGGCTGCCCGATGAGATCGTCGAGTTGCGGACCGAGGCCCGTGCCGCGGTGCAGCGCCAGGTGGTGCCGCACGCTCGCGAGATCGGCGAGCGCGAGGAATCGGCAGACAGCTTTCCGTGGACGGCCTTTCGCGGACTCGCCGACGAAGGAATGTTCGCCGTGCCGTTCGGGCCCGAATATGGACGCGGATTGAGCCACCCGATGCTCKGCACCTGCACCGTTGCCGAGGAGATCGCCTACCACTCGTCATCGCTGGCGGGTGTGTATGACGGCCAGTGCATCCTGGTCCCGCAGACCCTCGCCTTCGCCGCCGAGGAATTGCGCTCTCGACTGATCCCCGAACTGATCAGCGGAAGGGTGGCGTTCGCTTTCGCGACCACCGAACCCGACTCCAGTTCGGACCTGACTCCGCAGCGTCTGCACACCGTGGCGGAAGAGGTCAGCGGCGGATTTCTGCTCAACGGCCGTAAACGCTGGATCACCAACAGCGTGGTCGCCGGTTGGGTGTCGGTGCTGGTGCGGGCGGGTGCCGACGGCGATCGAGCGTCGATGCTGCTCGTCGACCTGTCCTCGCCCGGTGTCCGCGTCGGCGCTCCGGATCTCAAGATGGGTCACCGCGGCCAGATCACCGCCGACATCGTGTTCAGCGATGTGCATGTGCCGCGAGTCAATCTGCTCGGAGAAGTCGGCGGCGGGATGAGCGTCGCACTGTCGTCATTGGTACGCGGACGGATCGGCATCGGCGCAGCCGGTGTGGGGGTGGCGCAGGCCGCGCTGGACTTGGCGGTCCACCGACTGCAGACCCGGCAGGTCTTCGGCAATCCGCTGGGGGCCATGCAGCACTGGCAGTTTGTGATGGCGCAACGCGCCACCGAGATCGAGTGCGCCCGCACGCTCTATCAGAAAGCGGCGACGCTGATAGACCGCGGCCACCGTAGCGCCGAACCGGAAGCCGCGATGGCCAAGGCCTACGGCACCAGGCTCGCCAATGATCTGGTGCGTGAAGCAATTCAGATCCACGGCGCGGTGGGATTCGCCCGGCGGGTATCGGAGAGCGGCGAATCAGTGCGTTTGGAGGAGATGTACCGCGACGCGAAAATCCTGGAGATCTTCGAAGGTGCCAACGAGTTGCAGCAGTGGATCATCGCACGTCAGCTCATCGGCCGGGATGTCACCGGCTGACGCGGAGCGCTGGGCCTACCCGCATCCGGGGGCGCTTCAGGTATCAACTCGGCAAATACTTCGTGTGCTGCCAGCAAATTGATCGGGCCGGTTTTATGATTTTCCGGACCGGTGTCCGAAAGGCTTGCTGTGCACACGACTGGGATGTATCGGCGGTTGTTCCTGCTGGCCGCGTCGGCGGTGTTGCTGCCCGTCGCGCCGCCGGCTCTCGCGGCGCCGGAATCGGCGGAGAACTCGGCCACGGTCACGGTCAACACCGGTAGCCGGGACCTGAACGTGCGCTCGGCGCCGTCGACGACGAGTCAGCGGGTCGGCAGCATCCGGGACGGCGCCCGGATCACCATCACCTGTTACACGCGCGGGACGGTGTTCAACGGTGGCCCCTACGACATGTCCACCGATCTGTGGAATCGGTTGGCCGACGGTGGCTACGTCACCGACGCGATGCTGGACACCGGGTCGGATGACCCGGTTGTGCCACCGTGCGCCACCGAATCGATGCGTCCGGCAGAGCCGCGGGCCACGGGCAGAACCGTCGACAGCAACCCCGCCGACGAGGGGTCCGCGCTGTGGGGTGCCATGGAGAAGTGGTACTTCGCCTCCGGCAAGCGGTCCTATCCGGCGGTCGACGGCGCGCCACGGGACCTGGCCGCGTCGGCGCGGTCGGCAGGGTGGACCGTCGTCAAGGAACCCCGGGACCGCGCGCTGGTGGTGATACCGCCCGGTGTGCTGGACGCCCCGGACGCCGGCCACGTCGCGTGGGTGGACGCCACCTCCAGCCGTGCCGACGGGCTCTACCTGCGCATCACCGAGATGGCCGCGGCCGACAGGGCGCCGCACATCTGGTCRGGCCGCACCGTGCAGGCCGTTCCGGAGCTGTCCTACATTCTGCTGCCCTAGCGCACCGCTAATTTGTCAGCTATGTCAATACGGACCGGCACCGGTGCGGCTTTCATGATCGCCAAAGTTTGCTGACGTGTCGGCTGTGATCTGCGTTTCACTTTCCCGGCAAGGTCTGAGAATTCTTTGTGTGACGGGTGGGGTTTCCGGTCTGGCGTCGGTTAGCTGAACAGGCAAATGGGCAGTTGAGCGGCGCACGATGAGTTGCCACAGGCAGGTCACAACTGCATAACGATATTTTCCTGAGGGATGTCTGAGAGGTTAACCGCCGGCGACCACGGGGAGCGCCCATCGTCCGGATTGGGTACGTTCTTTCGTCGCTAGACTCGGTCCAAACGCGTTCAGCTCGAGCGCTGGCGACTGAATCAAGTGCCGGGATAGTCATCCGGCGGAGGTGTCGAAAAGATGGCAAGTGTTTTCGTGCGCGCCAATGCGGCCGCGCTCAACGACTCGCAGACCGCTTTCGCGGGTTCGGTCGCGGTGGACCGCGGCCCGATCGCCGACCTGGCAGCCAATGCCGACTCCATCGTGGTCGCCAACTACGGCGACGACAGCGTGACGGTGCTCCGTCCCGACAGCGCCGGCGCACCCGCCGTGGTGCCCGTCGACGGTGAGCCCTTCGCGGTGGCACTGACCGATGATCGCGCCTTCGTGGTGAGCAGCGACATCGAGGCCGACATCGTCCAGGTCATCGACACCCGCACCAACTCGGTGGTGGGCAACTACCCGCTGGCCCTCTCGGTCACCGCGGTGACGGCCGGTCCCGACGGCAAGCGTGCCTATGCCGCCCGCGCCGGACACGACCATGTGGACGTGGCCGTCATCGACATCACCGCCGACCGCGTCGRCACCGTCGACATCGGCGCAGGCGCCGGTTCCACCATCGATGCCCTCACCGTCGACCCGTCCGGCCGACGGCTGTACGTGGCCGTCACCACCAGTCGGGGTAGCCGGGTGGTGGTCGTCGACACCGAGACCGCCAAGGCACGCAAGTCGATCGCCTTCGGCGCGCCCATCCGGGACCTGGCCGTCTCGGCCGACGGCAACGTCTACGCGCTGACCTCCGATCTGCAGGCCCGCGGTGTCATCGAGGTCATCGACCCGAAGACCTTCGCGATCACCGCCAGCATCAGTGCCGGCACCCTGCCCATCCAGATGGCGTTGTCCGCCGACGGTGCGCACGCCTACGTCGTCGACTACGACCAGGTCGCGGTGCTGTGCACGGTCACCCATGAGGTCGTGGAGACCATCACCGTCGGCGCCCGTCCGGTGTCCGCCGCGCTGAACGCCTCCGGTGACCGGCTCTACGTCGCCGATGTCGACGGCAGCGTCACCGCTTTCCGGGTGGCCGCACCGGCACCGATGTACTCGCCGTTCGACGCGGTGGCATTCGACGCCGTGCGCGAGCTGGCACCGGCCGGGGTCTGAACTCCGCGGCTCAGCGGTTGCAGTCCAGCGACACCGAAATCGACTGACTGACCACGATTTCCACCAGCTCGCTGTCGCCGTGTGTGCCCCAGCCGTCGTCCTCGACGTTCACCCACCGGGTGACCTGCTGAGGGTTGCGGATGCCGGTGACGGTGCACTGCTCCAGCGGTGCGCTGCCGATCCGGTCGACGTTGACGGTGTAGCCCTGAGCCTCCAGCATCCCGATGGTCTCCAGGGCGGTCTGATCGGCCGCCGCCTGTGGTGGCGGCACCGCCAGCAAGGCGGCGGCGAGCAATCCGGCGGTCACTGTGATCGGACGCATGGCGCGCCCCCTGTCTGAGGTGCTCAAAGTCTTCTGCTTTGTACATCGCCGCCAGATGGTGAATCGTTGCAAACCGGGTCTTCGGGGGCGCTAACATCGCCCGCGTGCTGTCCACCATGCAGAACTGGCCCCTGACCATTGCCGCCATCCTGCGGCACGCCTGCGCGGTGAACGGCGACCGCGTCGTCACCACCGCCACCGGACAGGGCGGATACCGCAGCATCAGCTATCGCGAGCTCGGGGCACAGGTCGCGCAACTGGCCCACGGACTGCGCGGGCTCGGCATCGACGGGGATCAGCGGGTCGCCACCTTCATGTGGAACAACRCCGAGCACCTGGCGGTGTACCTTGCCGCCCCGGCGATGGGTGCTGTGCTGCACACGCTGAACATCCGGCTCTCCGCCGAACAGATCGCCTTCATCGCCAACGAGGCCGAGGACCAGGTCATCGTGGCGGACGCGTCGCTGATACCGCTGCTGGCTCCGGTGCTTCCCCTGCTGAGCACGGTGCACACGGTCATCGTCGCCGGTGACGGGGACACCGGACCGCTCGATGACGCCGACGTGCGGGTGCTGCGCTACGCCGACGTGCTGGAGGGGCAGCCCGGCCAGTTCGACTGGCCTGATGTCGACGAGAACTCCGCGGCGGCGATGTGTTACACCAGCGGGACCACCGGAAATCCCAAAGGCGTTGTCTACAGCCATCGTTCGACGTATCTGCATTCGCTCAGCACCTGCACCGCCAACGCTCTGGATGTCAGCAGTGGCGATGTGGTGTTGCCGATCGTACCGATGTTCCACGCCAATGCCTGGGGGCTGGCCTACGCGGCCCTGATGGCCGGCGCCGATCTGGTGATGCCGGACCGCTTCCTGGACGGTGCCTCGCTGATCGAACTGATCGAGTCGCGCAGGCCCACCGTGGCCGGTGCGGTGCCGACGATCTGGAACGATGTGATGCACTGCCTGGAAAAGAGCCCGGGCCACGACGTTTCGTCATTGCGCCTGGTCGCCTGCGGCGGATCTGCGGTGCCGTTGTCGCTGATGCAGACATTCGAGCGAGAGCACGGGGTGTACATCCAGCAGGCGTGGGGCATGACGGAGACCTCGCCGTTGGCGACGGTGGCCAAACCGCTGCCCGGCGTTGCCGAGGACCGGCACTGGGCGATGCGCATCACCCAGGGCCGACCGATGTGCGGGGTGGAGGTCCGCGTCGTGGACGACGCCGGTGACCCCATGCCCAACGACGGAGAATCGGTGGGCGAGTTGGAGGTTCGGGGACCATGGATCACCGGCGGCTACTATTTGGGCCGGGACGCCGAGAAGTTCGCCGGCGGCTGGCTGCGCACCGGTGATGTGGGCCGTATCGATACCGACGGTTTCGTGACGCTGACCGACCGCGCCAAGGATGTCATCAAATCCGGCGGTGAATGGATCTCCTCGGTGGAACTGGAGAACCACCTGATCGGCCACCCCGGCGTGCTGGAGGCCGCCGTCGTCGGGGTGCCCGACGAGCGGTGGCAGGAACGCCCGCTGGCCGTCGTGGTGCTGGAGGAGGGTGCCGCCCATAGTCCCGAGGAGCTGCGGGAGTTCCTGGCCGACAAGGTGGTTCGCTGGTGGCTACCGGAGCGGTGGACCTTTGTCGAGCAGGTGCCGCGCACCAGCGTGGGCAAGTACGACAAGAAGACCATCCGCGCCCGGCACGCAGACGGTGACTACGAGGTGGTCACCCTCTAGCGA